>CAYGWI010000006.1:0-22535 GCA_964353715.1 uncultured Dehalococcoidales bacterium
CTAGACTATTTTTTCCAGGCAGCGTAGCTCAGACGGTAGAGCAGAGGACTCATAATTCTAGGTTAATCGTCTAACAACTGATTTTAGCTTTGAACCGCTGAAAACTGGTCTCCTCAAGAATCCCATTTTGTTCGTTGAATCCCAACAACTGAAAACCAGTTCTAAGTAGTTTGACGCCAAAATAACGCCAACTTCTCAAATATAGCTTGAAGCTAACGGAGCAAACAACAATAATACCATAGCAATAAAATCATCAATAGCCAACAACGACAAAAGTCGCTCTTGCAACGCTGACCTCAGAATCCCACACTGTGACGCCATCCCCTTCAGGACTTATTGCAGCATGTTGCACCATCGCACTATCGCTCAATCGGCCATCCGGGGTCACTGCTTATCGTCTCTTAAATACTATTTTTACCTCTCTTATTTGCCTTAAACATAGCTGTAAGAGCGTTAATAAGAGAAACAAGAAACTCTCCTATAGCCAGCGAATCTTCTTGCTGAAGCCAAATGAGGGGAGAAATCGTCTGGTGCCGGTGTTAAGAGTGAGTGCCATAGCCCAATCCAAAGGGCATGCCCCTTCTTGATTTCTGGATACCTGTCTCTGAGTTGTTCGGATTCCAGCGCCAAAAGGTTCTAGGTCACCCTAATAGTCACTCACCCAGTGTCCATGACCCGTAATATTACCTGTCGGGTTCTGCCAGTGGATACCGTTATAACCACTGGATGTCGTGCCACCACCGGTTCCGCCTGGGTCGCCGACACCATTTATGAAACCGTTGTAGTCAAACGAATAGCTCGCCATAAGCGTTCCAGTGTAGTAGTCAATGAAGGCGTAGGTTGTGTTACCAACGGTAGCGCAGGAAGCGGTACTATTTGGCCACATCTGCGTATCTTGGAAGTACGCTATTGACGCTAATATAACCACTTCCACTTCGTGGTTGGCCATGGGCAGGCAATAGGGGACGATATCGATATTCAGACTGCCCGTGACCGACCCACCGCGGCCATCCTCAACCAGAACTGTAATGTTACATGTTCCAATCGAGAGAGCAAGACAGACTACTTCGGGTCCCGTGCCATTGAAGTAAATATAGGCTCCTGGGGATGTCCACTCATAGCTCAGGTCATCACCATTTGGGTCCGAGGCATCACACGTCACGTTGAAACTATCAAGCATAGCAACCCATGTCGCGTTCGCTGTCAGACTGTTGATAGTCGGCGGTCTATTGGCAATCAGTTCGAAGTTGGCTGTGATGAAGCAGTTGTCATTCATGGTTATGAAGGTCGCAGGCTCACTCACGTTGGCGACGGTGCTCACGTTACCTGTCCAGCCAGCAAAGCCATAATCTGGCCCCGGTGTCGCCACTAAGTAGACCAGTGTTCCCTCATCATAGGCAAACGCCCCTTCTCCAGGGACTGTGACTGAACCTCCATCCGTGCTAGTGATAGCGAGGGCATGAGTCTCATTAACGCCGCCACAGCTTACCATTCCGGCAACTAGGGCTACTATAATCAGAAACACGCTAACCGTCTTCATATTGAGTATATTAAATCCTTTCGAGTATCATTCTATCACCAGCGAAGGAAGTGTCAATACGTCTTGGAATGTACGACGCTGAAGTTCGAGGCATGCTGAATTCGCAACACGTTGCAACATCAAGATCACAGCTAGCCCATAGCCCAATCCAAAGGACTACCCCCCTGTTGATATTTAGATACCTGTCACTGACCGGTCTGGATTCTGCGGACAGCTTCAGGTTTGGTTGCGTTAAGAAACAGGCTCCCAACTCAAGAAAGGATATGTCTGATCATCAACCATATTCCAGATATACCCAAGATTTCGTATGTCAGGATTGGCAACACCGATCATGTCCCAGGAAGGGCTTAAAAGGTGGCGATGTCCTTCATTGACCTGCCCCCCAAAAAGGAGTCCAACTATAATGTTAGTCTGGAAGAACAGAAAGGGGGGATAAATGGCCAGAAAGGGCTTCACTCCTGAACAGGTCATCAGTAGACTCGGGGAAGCCGAGATCCACATGAACCAGGGTATCTCTGTCGCCGAAGCCAGCAGAAAGATAGGGATCGCCCAGCAGACTTACTATCACCGACGCACGGACTACAAACAGGTGCGTTCTCACAGCTCTCTGGGTTATCGGCCACCTGCTCCTGAGGCTGGAATACCGGCAGTACTAACTTAAGAAGTGGTATCCTTTGCGGGGGCATGTCATACGGAAATGCCAGAAGGCAAATCTACCCTTAACCCGACCATAGTGTTACAATGCTGCTTAGTAGAATAGCAGCGCAAGGGAAGCTGTCAAAACAGATTTGTCGGATTGTTGTTGTGGTCACGAGAGATCTAAGCCGGGCACGTGTGGGTACATGGGGCTCGGCTGTTCCTTTCTTATGTTGGAGAGTTGATGTTTTCTGTGAGAACGTGCGGTCCGTAGGCCTATAAAGATTTAGGGCAGGAGGTTCACCATGGGAGACGGAGGACAGAATGGCTAGATGGTTTGATAGATTCAAGGAAAAAGAGGGCAGGCGAGGTTTGGTGCCTTGGTTGGCAGTGGATATGCAGAAGTGGGCTCTTATCTGGGCGATCTGTCTCGGAGCTATAGTCATAGTTGCGGCAAGCGTCGTACACGGGGCTTTCCTTGCGGTGTTGGCTGCCGTAGCGACTGGATTTCTCTGCTATGTCGGAATCAAGACGAGCTGGGTCGCGAAAGTGGACAATGTGAACAAGACAGTCAGGGTGGTGGCTGGCATCATCATGGTAGTCGGGTTATTGGCAGGCATTGTCTTCTTGGCTTATGCGGTCGTAATGGTCGTGATGTTGGTACTTTTCCTCATCATACTTGCTGTTATCGTTTCCAGCTTGCTAGGTACTCGAAAGCCCGGCAAGATCGAAGGCGATATCGGTGAGGCCTTCAGTGGAACGGAGGTAATTCGCCCGAAATGGTTCGGACCGGGCAGCAACTTGATTAGCAAATCGGGAATCAAGGTGGGCGATATACAGAAGGCTTGGCTCAGTGATGACCAGATAATCAAAGCCCCCGATGGTACTAAGATTGGGACACTTAGGCAACACGCATTGAGAAAGGACGTTCAGGTTATCATTGACGCAAACCATGAAGAGGTGGGAGAAATAAGGACCGACGCGATGGGTCGGAGAGAGATTGTTGACGGTGAAGGTAATCGGGTGGGAATTATCGAGAAAGACATCTGGGGTAGAACGACCATCACTCACGATCAGAAGAAGGATGATAGGTAATCACTCAATATAAGCCGAGCATTCCCTGAATATATGCGAGAGCTAAAGGCGAGAAACATAACCGTGTACTGGTCCCACTGAAACAGTCAACTCATGCCGATAACACCGCAAGGATTGTGCTTGGTTGAACTGTCTTTGACCTAGAGTATCGGGCACGCCTGTCACAATTCCGCCTGCACAAATCCGCCAAGTGACTGACCAGCCTCTTCGTCCTCACCAGGTCATTATATGTCTTGTTTGACTGAGAAAGAAGACCTCACAAGGCTAGAAGCCATTTCTCACCTATGGGAAAGGTACGCAAACGGGCCATTTTGGGCTCGCCCATCGCCCAATCCCAAGGCATACCCCATCTTTGATATTCAGATACCTGTCTCTGAGCAGTTTGGATTTTGAAGCTCAATTCAGGTCCCAGCCGGTGACGTTGCACCGCCCGCAGCTGTTCTCCCCATTGGCGACGACAGTCCCGTCGGACTTCAGCCCCAGCGTGTAGTGAAAACCTGCCGCGACCTGGACGATGCCGTTCCAGCCAAGAACACCACACCCAGTCACTTCATTGCATCCAACGGCGACGACAGTCCCATCGGACTTGAGACCCACTGTGTGGCTCGGGGTGCCCTCACCCGCCGCGACCTGGGTAATATCCGTCCAGCCACCGACGTTGCACTGTCCATTACCGTTGCTCCCCACGGCAACGACGGTGCCGTCGGACTTGAGTCCCACTGTGTATGAGTCACCTGCAACGACCTGGACGATACACGTCCATTCACTGACATTGCATTCTCCATAGTCGTTTCGTCCCACGGCAACGACGGTGCCGTCGGACTTGAGTCCCACTGTGTGGTAGCGGCCCCCCGCGACCTGGGTAATATTCGTCCAGTTGCCGACGTCGCACTGACCGTCGGAAAACGTACCGGTCGCATGCGCAGTTCCATCAGCCTTGACCCATACTGTGTGCAAGGTTCCTGCGTCCAGTTGGACAACATGCGTCCAGCCAGTGACATCACACCGCCCGTCGGCGTTGTACCCCACGGCGACCATGGTGCCGTCGCTTTTCAGCCCTACTGTATGCTGGTATCCTGTTGCCACCTGGACAATGTCCGTCCAGTTAGCGACATTACACTGCCCCGAAGAGTTGCACCCCACGGCGACTACTGTGCCATCTGACTTGAGCCCTATGGTGTCATACCAGCCTGCGGCGACCATGGCTGTGAATTCGGGTTCAAAATCGGCCGTTATGGAGTAATGAGCGTCCATGGTGATGTTGGTTGTTGCGGAGTTCACATCGGCGACTGCGCCTACATCACCAGTCCACCGATGAAACTGGTAATCCTCGTGAGGGTCGGCTATCAAGTTGACGACCGTTGCCTGGTCATAGAGGAAAGTCCCCTCACCGGGCACGATGACCGAGCCACCACTTGTGCTTGAAACGGTGAGGACAAATTGGTTTGGAGGTATCTCCGCGAAGTTAGCAGTAATCTCGTAGTCATCGCTCGTGGTGATGATGGTTTGCGGAGCGTTGACATTACCGACTGTCCCGACGTCGCCAGTCCAGTTCACAAAGTAGTAGCCTTCGTCAGCCTCGGCTGTCAGATTGACTACTGTTACTTCGTCGTAGGTGAAAATCCCTTCACCAGGGTTGGTCACGTTGCCCCCTACAGTGCTCAAGATGGTCAGCGTATACTGGACAGGGGCAGAAGCACAGCCTACCATTCCCATAATTAAGGCTGCTGTAATCAGAAAGATGCCAACTCTAGCCATGTAATGAACCTTCTAATCTTATTCTATCACCAGCGAAGGAAGTGTCAATACACCTCAAGGATGCAGTGAGCTAGCGTTTGAGGTTTGCCCATCGCCCAATCCAAAGGGCATACCCCTTCTCCAAATTCAGATACCTGTCGCTCTGCTATTCTGATTTTGGGAATAGCTTCGCGTTTCATTCAAGGATTGGGGTTGTATCTAAACGACAGCTGGCGCAAGGGAGGGCATACCGAGCTTCAGCAGGCTTCTGTAACAAGGCTGCATTTTATGCTATCCTAGAATACCGAGGGTTTGACTAGACCTTTTGATGGCAAGGGTGAAAGGTGAAAAGAAGACCACATCTGATACCAACTCTGGTTGCAGCGACAATGCTGTTTGTGGCTATTGCTGACCTGCAATACGGATATTACCAGATATTGAGGTGGGTAGTATGTGGAGTCGCAGTATACATTGCCTATATGGCTTACACCTGGGGGAAGGTTTGGGCTACATGGGTTTTCGGGTTTATCGCCGTCCTATTCAATCCGCTTATTCCTGTGCATCTGACAAAGGAGATATGGCAGCCAATAAACTGCATTTGCGGTATATTGTTTTGCTCAAGTACCGTGTTTCTCAAAGAATCGGGGCATGAGCAGGGCAACGGGAAACAGTAATCACCCACAGAGTATGTCCTAGTCTTGTTGTACTACTCACTGGCTCAGTGAAGTTTGAGGGTAGTTTGGAGATTCATCAGGGCTGCTCTCTTGAAATGAAGTGGACCCTATGTCATATTATCGTTGAAGTATGTTTCATTGAGGGAGGTGCATGATGAAATGCTCAGCTTGCGGAAAGGGATTTGATGAAGGTTTCGCCTATTGTCCCTGGTGTGGCAGCAGCGTTGCTACAAGCCAAGAAGCAGCCAATTTCAAGCGAATTGCAGTGGAAGAGAAACTGAGAGACCTAAGGCATAACGAAATTGGGTATGCTGTTGTAGGGAGCCTAGGTTTGTTTGCGGGGTTGGCATTTATGTCCGTTGCTTGGATAGTGCCAGAATTGAAACCATTCCCTGCACCACTCATCGGACTAATTGTCTTTCTGCTTGTCTTAGGCGCCATCTGTCTCCCTTTGAGTTTCCGATATAGCGGAAAACGGCACGATTTATTGAAGAACCTGGAAAAGGGCAAATCTGAATAGACGCCTTTCAATCACTGCCAACAGAATCTCCGCCGCAGTCTGAGGATGCCCTGAGGTTTGTCCATCACCCAATCCCAACGCCATACCCCCTTGTTGAAATTAGGATACCTGTGTCTGAGCAGTTTGGATTTTGGGAGTAATTTGGCTCTACGTCGAGTCAGAACTATCTGTACTACGGAGGTGGTTGCTCGCCGGATACGTCTTCATCTGTCTTAACCTTCTTAAGAAGTCCAGCCTCGACAATTTCGATGAAGACCTCCACTAACTTAGGGTCAAACTGAAGCCCGGCACCCTTCCTAAGCTCTGTCAATGCCTCATCAAGAGACAGTGCACGACGGTAAGGAAGATGGGAAGTCATAGCCGTAAAGCTCTCAGCTATGGCGATAATGCGAGCTTCTGTAGGAATCTGTTCACCTTTCAACCCTTTGGGATAGCCACCACCATCCCACCTCTCATGGTGATACAAAACGATATTTGCGCAAGGAGGTAGATGGGGCATGTCGTTGATCATGGTTGCCCCTAACTTAGGATGAGTCTTAATAGCCTTCCAATCTTCTTCATTGAGCTTTTCCTTTTTACTGAGGACTTTGTCAGAAACACCGACGTTGCCGATGTCGTGAAGAAGAGCAGCAGTACTCACCCTAATGACCGCGTCGGGGGACAGTCCGATCTTCTTCGCCAGCGTCACGGCATAGACTTTGACCTTCATCGAATGGCCGTAAACATAAGGGTCCCTGGCCTTCACTATCGAGGCCATGTCGCAGACCTCAGTCAAGCGTTGCGCATGTTGAGCATTCTCAATTGGTGCAGCAATCTGCAGGGCTACCTTCTCGAGGAGTCCTATTTGACTGCGACTATAGGCGTTGGATTTACGACTGCCCACAGTCAGGCTGCCAATAGTGCGGTCTGTGACACTCAAGGGCAGATGAACAACAGAACGAATTCCTTGCTGAACTTGCACCTCCCAAGTCCAGAATCTGTGGTGCCGTTTCAGATCGGGTTCATATATGACCTGCCTGTCCTGGCATACCAACTCCGTAGCCGTTCCTTTGAGTGGTATCCTTTCCCCCGGCTGCCAGGCAGACCCTATTGTGCTGGATAGAACCATGAAGAGAAGTTCGTCCCCCTCAACTAAAGCGATTGTTGCCCAATCAATATCCGCCACGTTCTTCAATTCCTGGACGAAACCTTCAAACATCATTTGACTGTTCATGGGGGTATTCATGATATCACCTCCTCTGGTTAAGCTATGGTCACAGTTTCCCGCACCGTGTCCCATCTTCTCTTTAATCAACCTATCTTGAGATTAACTCGTCTCAACTATTCTCACAATCACCTAGAAGTACCAATTTCATATAGAACAGGTGTTAACAAGATATAATTACGTTCATATTCTACATGGAAACAGGTAAGAATGCAACTCAAATAAGCTAAAATGGTGTTCTGTGAAGGGATTTGGCCGGCACGGCATGATGTCTATAGGGACAAGAATGACATATCGTCAGTACAACAAGGAACTTAACTACAACCGGGGAAGTTAATGCTACCGAAGCCCCCTTCTGGATAAGTCAGGCTTGAACCAGGTTGTAAAGCCACCACGACACCGCCAGCTACAGCACCGTAGAAATCACCCCCGGGCTGTACAGTGCTTGTGCCCACAACCGACATAACAAATACGGGGTCGGTCACACCTGGTGGTATACTTGGTTCGAAATATATGTCCCCTACAGCGATAACAGCGCCCTCACCCACTAGGGTACACTGCCCACCTATCCAAAGTGCCTTTTGGGGGTCACTAGAATTACTCGCAACAAAGATAGTATATCCGTTTAAGTCAAGGGTAAAGTCCTTGCCAGTCGTGCCGATTAACGTGTCACCGGTAGTGTAAACCGTTCCGGTAATGGTCAAAGTGGCAGGAGTGCTACTTGAGTTCTTGATTTCCAGTGTGCCTTCCACATATAGCGACCCTAGCTCTTGTTCAACGCCATTAAGGTCTATAGCAGTGTCTGAATAATAGTGCGTCGCGTTTTCGACATCCTCTCCATACCAAGCAGAAAGTTCCTCCGCTGTCGGCCAGGGACCACCATAATACTCTACCGGGGCATGCTCTCCCTCTGAAGGGTTAACCTCTGTACCAGGCATGAGCGTAATCTCATCCTGGCTGGTAATAATCTGATTCAATAAGTCAGAATAGTTGCCATACACACTACCGAAGTTGGCTGTGATGGAATAGTCGCCGTTCATAGTAATGTTGGTTGAGGCGGCATAGACATCAGCAACAGTGCTCACATTACCCGTCCACCCCGCAAACGCGTAGCCTTCTTCAGGTACAGCTATTAGGTTGACTACTTCTCCCTCATCATGGGTGAACATACCCTCCCCCGGGGTAGTCACATTGCCTCCTTCCGTGCTGGTGATAACGAGGGCGTAGGATTCACCACCACAGCCTACCGTGCCAACAATCAAGGCTACCACAACCAGAAAGACAAAGACCCTAGCCATGTAATGAACCTTCGACTATTATTCTATCACTAGCGAGGCAAGTGTCAATACACTTCAAGGATGCAGTGAGATGAAGTTTGAGGATGCTTGAGGCTTCACGGTAGCACAAGCAATGGTTGAGGTCGATTCAACTCTGGAGATGGCGAGCCCTGAAAAATGGGACTAGTGTTCGGTGGAGTCTTCAAAGGAGCTTCTTTTTCTTCTGTTCAAACTCCTCTTGGGTTAAGATTCCTTGGTCTCTCAATTCAGCCAACTTTCTTATCGCTTCAATGGAATCGATGTCTTTGGTTTCCTTCTCCCTGGCTCCAAGTGTAGCGCCCTGTTTCTGCCTTATCAGCTGCAATAGCAAATGTAAAGTCTGCCTTTGTCCCTTATATTTTGCGGGTTTAGGGACTCCAACGACATTAGCTTCGATGAATTCCTCCTTAAAGACGGCTCCTATAATCACGATTATCAACCCAATCACTAGAAAAACCCATAGAAATTCAGTTTTGCCAAGCCAGTTGTCCAATGCCACCCCAAAGATGATGAGAACAATACCAACGCCAATCAGCCACAGATAGCGCTGTAATACGTATGTAATGCTTGATATGTGGGCATAACCAAAATCTCTTATTCTCCGACCCTTTACCTCTATCAGTCGCCTGTCGGTTGCATAAAGTCGGTATTCTTCCACTCTAAATTCCTTCTCGACAGTCTCATCCTCAACCAGAATCTTGCGTATCTGCTGAGGAACATCTTTGCCTCCCGCTGTTGGCAAGCGGGCTCCAATATCACTATCAATCTTCTCAATGTGGTCAGCCTTCATCACCTTTCTCTCCGGCACGAGCCTATGCCCACATATAGGACAAAAGGTCATATTCTGATTCACGGGTTTCCCACAGTTGTTACAGTATCCCATTCTTGGCCTCGCTCACCCACTTGGTGGGAACCTGCTTGACCCTCTCTGAATCCGCTGGCTGGGCTATTTCCCAGCTAAAGCATCTGTAGTGAATAGAAGGAAATGTTGGCTATCTGCCGGTTAGCCAGAAGCCTAGAAACGTCGATAGGCCTCCGCCTGCCAAGTAAGCCCATGACCGAGGTGTCACCCCGAGAAGCATGTCACCAAATAGCCATAACTGAACGTTTTCAGGTGAGTGAGATACCAGCCAGACAAAGGCCATCGGTGAAATGAGAGCTATCAATCCAGCAATGAAGATTGGAATTCCAATGATGATAAACAAGACGCCAATGAACTTTCTCACAGTACTAGCGCAAGCCTCCTTTCATTGGATTATATCACAAACGACCGTCTAAAGGGTTCAATTGGCCAAAAGGACGAGTCGCCGCCAACTCCCTGCAGCCATCACCCAACCCAAAGGCCATACCCCCTTCTTGAAACTAGGATATCTGTGTTTGACCAGTTTGGATTCTGAGGAAACGAACTAAAGCTTCCCCTTAACTTCTTCTTATGGTTGACCTGTAAGCTCCCCGACGACAAGACCAAGCCCGCAGAGCGCTGCAATAGCAATGCCAAGCCACATTAGGTTGTCGGCACGTCTCTTACCGGTAAATCGATGTATCAGCCAGCCTGTCAGAGCTGAAGCCAGCCCAGCTACAAGCATTATCAATAAGAGGGTCGGCGCAACTGGAATAACTATCATGATGCATCGACTATCAACATAGCTGTCAGTCTCTGTACCTCAACCATCCAATAATGCCCCTGAAGAACTCAATGATGCCAAAGATGACTGCCCCCACAGCAACTAGATAGAACCCAGCTCCGAGGACGGCCACCATGTAAGTGACAATAGAAACTGCTATACCACCAGCAATCGATAGGACTCCATTCAGCATATGGCGTTTATACTGAGTTGCCATGGCTTGGCGTCCTTCGGGTGTCCTTTTGTATCCTCTAATACGCTCCTTGAGTTCTTGCTCAGTGTTATCCACAAACTGCAGTGCCGTTCTTTCAGGCCAGCCTTGCTTCATGAGTTCTTCACTAATCTCCCATCTGTCTTTGCCTTCCGTAAGGCTGTGGGCGACATATTCGGCAACTTGACCCGTGTTGCTTAGCTCTTCGGTTGTTAGTCCTCCCGACGACTTTTTCACTTCATTCAGCCTTTGTTGTGCATCCTCCGTAAGTTCTGGGTCGGTGGACAGACTAATGCATTTCTGTAAGTCACTCACGGCTTTGGATACTTCACATCTCGCGTCGTAAGCAAGGCCCCGGTTATAGTAAGCATCCGCATCAGCGGGGTCTAGCTCAATGGCTTTATCATAATCAGCTATAGCTTTGTCATATTCCTCCATATCCTGGTAAGCAAGGCCTCGATTATAGTATGCCAAAGCGTGATTGGGATCCAACTGTATAGCTTTATTGAAGTCAGCTATGGCCTTCTCATGTTCGCCCATCTCACCGTAGGTGCAACCTCGGCTATAGTGAGCATCCGCATTATTGGGAGACAGCTCGATAGCCTTGCTGTAATCAGCGACGGCTTTGTCGTACTCGTCCATTTCGTAGTGGACATCACCGCGTTCGCAGTAGACGTCTGCACTGTCTGGATTGAGCTGCATGGCCTTGTCATGATCGGTTCTGGTCTCCTCATTGACCTTTTGGTCTGCTGCGAGTCGATGGCCGCACTCCGGGCAGAATCTCATGTTCTCTCCTAGCCTTGTACCACACTGAGGGCAATACTTCATCCTAAACCTCCAAAGAGCCGCTCGCCATTGAGCTCCTTAGTGCTCCTTTCCAGAATGCGCCTAGCTACTTATTATCCCCAGCATACATCGTGATCGTTATCGTGGCACTTGCCGAAGAATTACCTGCTTGAGTAACGTAAGAGATAGTCGAGCAAGGTCACCTTCGCATGGCGGGTTTCTTGACGTTGCCTTGTTACGGTCCTTTGCTTCTCTACTTGTCGATATCTTGTTACTGTTCTCTCTCGCTCTACTTGCTTTGTGGCTTTTGTGACTGTGTATTCCCAGTCCCATCCGCCAGGCTCATACGATATTTGGACAAACTTCCCAGTATCAAAGTCAAAAAACTCCTTCATTCCACCTTCTCCGTTGCCGACACCAAGCTTGTAGGCAAGGAATACAGCTACATCAGTTTGCCCCGGTTCGATGTCAAGGGTTACTTCCCCTTCTTGGTATTCTTCGCTTGGAAAGAACACCGACATATATTCATCCCACTGCCAAAATGAGAATTGGATAGCAAACGCTCCGGTGGCATTGTCTGTGTTCTTGACCACAACATACCCCTTGGGTGCTGGGTCGCCAAATCCAGCTTCCCGTGGAACTCCTGCAATCTCTTCATCGTCTCTATAAAGGACTTTGACTACATCGTCATAGCTTCTGACTACCTTGTAGTCGCAAGGCATAGCTTCGACATAGGTCTCTGTGGCGTTGTAAGGCTCATTCTCGTAGTAGGTCTCCGTATCCTCATAATCAACTGTGATGGCGTAAGCCACCTCTTCTAGGGGGGCAAGACAAACGACAAGAGCAACAGCGACAACTATGCCAACAATAACCGCTATCTTGCTCACTCTACCCCTCTTTCAACTCGAAAACAGTTTATCATCGTTCGCTCGAATATATCATATGGGCACTGCTGCAACCTGTCAATACGTCTCAAGGATGCACTGAGATGAAGTCTGAGGATGCCTTGAGGTTTGTCCATCGCCCAATGCCAAGGCCATACCCCCTTCTTGATACTCAGATACCTGTCGGTGGGCAGTTCGGATTTTAAGGAATCACCGAATGTGCTAGGATATACTAGAATAGAGTTCTTTCAGCATCGGATTCGCCGTAGAAGGACCGGAAACGCATGGACGAAAACATATGGCTAGAGGAGGCTTGTAAGTAGATGGACTTTGAAGAATGGATTTGGCTAGTTGGCATCGTCGGTTTCATCCTTTTTATTCTTGCGATAGCCTGGAAGCCATCACGAGTGGCGATAGGAGTCATTTTATGTCTACTGGGTATAATATGCATGGTAAGCGGTATCTTAATCCTGGCGGGGATACCTTTCCTCTTTGTTGGGGTCATATTTATGGTTACGGGGCTGAGAACAAAACGTTAACCAGTGGATGTGAGGATAAAATATGAAGGAAGGCCGAAAGCCAGTAATAACATACAACCGCAGAAACGCAGACCCGTAGAGGTGCAGATTTTACCGGAAGAGCACACAGAGGTTTCGGGCAGTAGGATTGAGGAGTTCGCAGCAAGGGCGCAGGACTTGAGGGATGATTTGGCAGCTCTCAAAGACCAGGAACGAATGGAAGGAATTTCATCGGAATTGATACAGGCGAGAGAAAAGGAGCTTCAGAAACAGTTGCTCGAAACAGTTATGGAGAGGGAAAGACTAGTTCGAAAAGTCAAAGGACAAAAATAAGGTGATGAAGCCTAATGTCTATTGCTTTACCCGCAACAACCCGCGCTTCTCGAGCCCCGACATGACATCCCTTATGGTCCGCTCATCACAACCAAGCTCTTGCACGCACTGCCTAACCCTTATTCTGTAGTGGCGAAACCGTCCAATTATGAGGTATTTATTGAATTCTTGGAGGCCTCAAAAAGACGAATGCAAAACTGATGCGTTAAGAAAGCTCAATTGTCGCCAGTTAAAAAGGACCTAATAACCCCTTCGCTGCCAGAACTCTCGCCTCTTACGCCTTCTCTCCGCCCAGTCATGAACCCATAAGGGACACCGCTTAACACTCTTGCTCTGTGCCCTACACCATCTTTGAATTGTCCGCCTGGGAAGCAATAGTATTCGGCCTGTGCCTCGGACGCCATAGGTATCAACCAAGGTTATCTCTGAGGCCCTAGGGCACGCCAGTGTGGCATTTACATTAGATACCTATTTTCATATAATTGAAGGGATACAATCCGAGGTTGCGGCGTTACTGGACGAAGTGTTACCGGCTGGCATCAACGGTCCTTCAAGGAATAACGCCAACCTCGTGAGATTTAGCTTCATGGCAGCGTAGCTCAGTTGGCAGAGCAGAGGACTCATAAGCCTTTGGTCAGTGGTTCGAATCCACTCGCTGCCACCACTTGCGGTCTAAAGTCCTTAGCAGGAGCTTGATCTCTGTGAAGTATCCCCATAAACCAGTAAGCGTATAATGCTACGCAATAAATGGCCCGATAAGGAAGCCGATGACATCACTTATCCCGTGCACAATAATCGCCGGCCAAATGCTTTTAGCAGCTATGAAGAGCGTCACAAATACTGCGGCAATTACTCCTACCTCCAGCGTTGGCCCGAGCCCGAAGAATCCCAGATGCACCAGCGTGAAAGTTAACCATGAAACTATTCCTGCCACCCACCGCCGACCACTTAACTCCGTCAATCGCTCAATGACGTAGCCTCGATAGAATATCTCTTCCACAAATGTACCAGTCAGAAATAATCCGAAGAGCAGGGGAAAACCATAGTCCTTGAGCGCGGGAGATAGGTCTCTAAGTGTCTGCAGTCCCGCCGCCTTTAAACCAGGCTCGAGGCCAGCCGAAATCAGAACATACGCTAAGTAGGCTACGATGGAAATCCAGATGTATTTCCGAGGGAATTTCCTGAAGCCAATGCTATTAAGCTTACGATGCTCTACTTTCGGTATCCAATAAAGCAGGATGAACAAAGCAATTATCCACTCGATGGCAATGGCGATGCCAATCTGAAGTCCGCTGGCGCCCCTGGAAATAAAGACATCCCGTAGGAGATACTCGCTCGCTAGAATGATGATAAGTCCTATAACACCTGCCCATCTACGGGACACTTTGTTTGCACTCACTGCAACTTCCTTTTGCTCGCTCAGTTCCTGACCCACATACCGAAATTATGGATACATTGCTCCTATTCTACAGCCACAAGGAGCCTATGCCAAATTCGTCATGCAATTCCAAAAAGATGCGTGCCCAAGCGTAAGGCAGATGCAAATACACTGGCTCGTTCGTCCCTGGATCAAATCCAACCCCTGCCACCAGTAAACATACATCCCGTCTGCCGTACCTGCCATCGGGAATTCAGCTCACTTTACAACCTCGGTGGATGAAGCGTAACATACTTGGAAAACAATAGCCGGAGGTGTCAAAGATGGTCAACATTGTATTGATCACGATTATTGTTATTGCCGTCGTATTGGTGGTTCTGGCATTATTGGTTTGGAGGAGGCAAAAAGAGGAGAAGACAGAAAGAACAAGCGGTACACAGAAGAAAGCATTCTTCGTGCAGTTTATAATAGGGATTGCCACAGCATTAATGGCTGGTATTTTTATGTTTGATGGCGAAGTCTTGGGAGAAAATACCGCAGGTATTTCCACAGTCTTGGGGATTATTGGAATTTGCCTGATAGCAGCTTCCAATGTTCACCTGCTGCCTCTCAGGCGCAAATAGGGCAGATTAAGAGAACCAAACAAAGATCACCCGACAGAACAGCGCCTAAACAAATAACTAATATACCATCACTCAGTAACGGATGCGCGGTTGGTCTACCAGGTGCTGTCACTTATTGCTCAGGTGGTGAATTCCCGTCAACAGATTGCCAGTATTCAGCTGAATGTGCTATGGTTTTTCGAATAGTATTATCATGGAGGGCAAATGAAAGTAGCTAGGATTGCTGCGCCATTCGGTCTTAGCACAGTGCTTTTTATCCTGGCATATCTGTCGAGCAAAGACAGCACCAGTGGCTATTTCCCCATAGTGCTAATGGGAATCGGGATAGTGCTGGCGATTGCTGGCGTTGCAGCTATCTTCTCGAATAAATGAGTCTTTTTCGAGACTGACCACCTATCCCATGTGGTCCAAGTCCCACCGCTACCATTTCCAGTAGTTTGCTATTTCTTCTTGGGAGTCGCTTTCTTTACTGGCTTCGCTGCAGGTCTAGCGGCGGCTTTCCCCGGATTGTGCGCTTTGCAGGTGCTACACATATTCGTGACCTCCTTACCTGTGCTATACCAGACATTATATCAACGGGTTCGCTGTTCTGCCAACATGGGTGACCAATGGGAGCCGTGTCGATCAACCCCACTGACTCGGTCACACCGGCGAAGTCCTTATTTCTCCCTGAGTGTAGAAGCACCGGATACATCGATAGTGCCCATTATAGGGTCGCCAATGTACAACAATGTTGACGCACCACTAACGTTGGCATCCAGTCTACCATTCAGGTTTATGGTGCCCGTGCTGGCCCCACTAACATTGACGTCGGCATCATTGACTGTGAAATCGTCGAGATTGAAAGTACAGGCGCCACTTACAACGGCGACCATATCGTCGGCGGAGCCTTCCAACTGAACAGTGCTCGCCCCGCTTACATCAAATCCGATATCAGCCGCTGTGATGTCGCCGGTAACCCTGCTGGCTCCAGATACCGCGATACTCACAGCCTCAGTGGAATTGAAGTTGGAAACAGTACCACTGCATGCTCCTGAGACAGTCAGGCGACTAAGCTCCGGCATGGTCACCGACGCCTTCAAGGTTACGAGCCTAAAGCTTCTTGGAGCACCCCCAACACTTATCTTCAAAGTCTGACCATCCTGGGTAACCTGGACATAGTCTATTACATTATCGTCCGCGGTAACATTTATGCCATACGAGCCAGATTGTTTGATTTCAAATACAAAAGCGCTGCTGACTTCAACCCTGGTGAAATTGGCAAAGGCATACTCCTCAGTCTCGAGATTTCCGGACCCAGTCAGAACTCCCGGCCAAACCCTTATAATCAACACGGTACAGATTACCGCTACCACCGCCACTATCGCAATTATTATTGCCGCTTTCTTCATATCACACCTCCCTTTTCTTTCTTGTTTTGAAGCATGCCCGTCTTGCACCTATTGTCTCGCTCTGTCAAGCCTTGCGTTGGCGCCAAGGCAAAACAGTGGCCAACAAATTGTAAGTATTGAGTCAGGTCTGTTATCATCTGGAATAGTATTGTCTAGGAGGGTGAATGAAAGGAGCTAGAATTCCTGCGCCGTTCGGTCTCAGCGCAGTCCTTCTTATCCTGGCATACCCCTCCAGCAAAGACAGCAACACACCCTACTTCCCAGCTATGCTAGTGGGAATCGGGATAGGGCTGGCGATTGTCGGGATTGCAGCTATCTTCTCGAATAAATGAGTCTTCTGCGAGACTGATCACCTATCCCATGTGATCCAAGTCCCACTGCTACCATTTCCAGTAGTTTGCTATTTCTTCTTGGGAGTCGCTTTCTTTACTGGCTCCGGCTTTGCCGCAGGTTTCTTCGTGCATCCACACCCACATCTATTATCCATATTCATGACCTCCTTGCTTCTATTATACGAATATTATACCAACGACTCGCCCTTTTGCCAATATGCGTGGCCTGAGAACTGCACAAGTGTTTGAGTCCAGCCACTGTCATCTTCCGGAACCGACGTAACCTGGTTACCTTCCACGCTCACCGTCCACCGGTCAACTTGGCTTGTACCTCTGCAATCAGATCTTGGACCGCGATGCGTAATACCGTCTGGCCTTCCTTCAAAGTGTCCACAAGGACATCATAGTCCTCGTAGAAATAGACTGTCTTCCCGTCCGTGAGCACTACGAAGGATGACAAAGCCCTGGATTGACCTCGTATGAAGCGGAAGCTCGACCGTATCCGCTGCAGAGACATCGAGCTGTCCAGCAATTTCATCAGTATTTTTAGTTCGAAAATGTCTTCTACGGAGTACCGACGGCGCGAACCTCTTCCGGACGCTGCTTTCAGACTCGGCCTCACCAGGCCCGTCTTGTCCCAGTACACAAGCTGGTCATAGGTAGCGCCAACTACGTGTGATACCTCTGAAGTGCGGAAGGATACAGGTTTCTTTCTTCGCGGCATTGCCACTCCCCGCCAACGCAATTATATCACTTGTCACCCAGACACTAGTGAAAACCCTGCCGCCGCTTTTCGTCATGGCGGCCGGGACTGAAGTCAGATTACGAAATTAGGATGGATTCTCTCAACCACCCAGTGCCCGGCCCAAAAAGTACGGCCAGATTACGATGCCCAGCAAAATCTGCCACCAGAGAAGATTGCAGTAGCCGATCGTAAATAGCCAGCCGATGAACCAGATTGGGCCTGCCAAAGTCACCGCGCCGCGGCGGCGGTACCAGTGCTTTTGCTTTTCCTCTGCCATGCTTTCCTCCTTTTACAAAACAATCTACTCTTGATCTGATGATTCTCCGGGTGGCAATCCGGTTTCAGTGGTCATAGCTTCAGCAGATGATATTGCCGGCTCAGCCGTAGCCGTCTCCTTTCTCCAGCGGAGCCACAGGGCCCAGGCCGTTACCAGCACGGTCAGCACTGCCACATAGATTTCCACGTGAATGTAGGTAAGGAGGCCTTCTTGCGATAAGATTGCTCCGTAGTTCAGCAAGCCGTGCAGCAAAGAGACCAACAGGTAAAACTGCCATCCCCAACCCTTGGCCAGACCATACCCGGCCAGAGCGGAAAAAGCGATATGAGCGGCTACGGTGAAGAATTTCTCAAGAAATCCAAGCAGTGCCACGAAGCCGTAGGTCTGCACAAATTCCCATGTCCACCCGTAGGCAAAGGTCTGATTGTGCGCCCACTGCGCTTCCAGAATGCCAAATCCTGCTCCGGCCACGGCGCCGATGATAAGCCCAACCTTTGGGTCAATATTCCTGCCGCTGCGCCACCAGTAAACAACCACCGGCACGAGCTTTGCCCCTTCCTGGACCAGTCCGGTGAGAAGCATTGATGGTATCGCGGCCAGAAGAATCCATCTCACGAGGATCTCCTGGCTCCAGAAATAGTTCAGCGCCTGTCCGGTCCAAGCCTGGAGAGGAATTTGAATGAAACAAACGGCAGCCGGGGTTAGAAAGGCACTGCTTACGAGCACCGCCCAGAGCCACGGTTTTTTGAAAAGCGGCGGCCAGTAACAAGTGAGCCAGACCCCACCAAAGCCTATAGCCAGACCGATGGCAATGGCAAGATAAACCCCCCAGCCGCTGGGGCTCTGAAAGAAAGAGAGGAAAGAGCTGACCATGTAATCTATCATGAACACCTCCTACCATTTAATCCCTTTCTTATCCGATTCATCCTACGCGTATCCTTCGACGCCATATAGCATTCACAACATTATACCTGCATGCGAAATAAAAGAATATGCCCGTGGGCAGGGATGCCCAGGGGCACATCGCAGGTCTGATATAGCTTTGGGCGGTGATTCAGGTCCCGCCGCTGTCGGTTTTGCCTTTCACAGTTGAGCCCCGTTTATCGCTTTAAACCAACTCCACCGTATCCTTGTATTGAGGAACTTTCACCGTCCATCCGGTCCTTTCCTGCAGAATCTTGGCAAAGCTGGTGGCTGCCTTTTCTTCTCCGTGAGTGACAAACACGCAGCGCGGCGGGACACGGATGTCAGATAGCCAGGCCAACAGTCCGTCGCGGTCAGCATGGGCCGAGAAACCATCGATTTTCTCAATGTGTGCCCTCACCGGATGCATTTTCCCCAGGAGCCGGATTTCCCTGGCGCCGTCCAGCAGTATCCTGCCCGGCGTCGCCTCCGCCTGATAGCCGATAAACAATATCGTGCTTTCCGGCTTCATGATGTTGTTGATGATGTGGTACTTCACGCGACCGCCGGCTACCATACCGCTGCCGGCTATGATGATACTGCTTCCCTTTATGCTGTTAATGGCTTTAGACTCTTCCACACTCTGCACTATTTTCAGGTTTTCATAGTTAAAGAAGGAATTGCCCTGGCGCAGACGTCGCATCATCTCTTTGTCGAAGAGCTCGACGTGACGCTTAAATACCTCGGTAATCCGTATTGCCATGGGGCTGTCCAGAAAGACCGGTACGTGTGGAATCTCTCTACGTAGAAAAAGTTCGTTCAGGTGATACAGCATCTCCTGGGAGCGCTCCAAAGCGAAGCTGGGGACGACAATGTTGCCCCCGGCGTTTACCGTCCTGTTGATACAGTCGCGCAATTGTTTCTGAATGTCGGTGTTCGCGTGTTCCTCGTGGGTACGGTCGCCATAGGTCGCCTCCATGACTATATATTCAGCCTCATTGAAGATAGCCGGGTCTTTTATTATCGGGCGGCCAGGCTCGCCAATATCACCGGAAAAAATTACTCTGTGGTTCCTGCCATCCTGCCGGAGATTCATAGTTATGGTTGCCGCCCCCAGTACATGGCCTGCTTCATAGTAGCAGCCTTCGACATCGCTACTGATTCTGACACAACGCAGATACTCCACGGCCGAAAAATGCGGCGCCACTGCTTCGGCATCTTCCACGGTATAAAGAGGTGCCTCCGGATAAGGACCACGGCGTCCTTCCTTTTTATGGCGCTCCCGCTTGAATGTAGTGTCTTCTACCTGCAACCGTGCGGCATCCAGAAGGATAATCTCGGCTAGCTCAGCAGTCGCCTGGGTGCAGTATATCTTGCCCTTGTAACCGTCCCGTACCAGTTTCGGCAAAAGCCCACAATGGTCGAGATGAGCATGGGTCAAGAAAACGGCATCAAGGGACTGCGCGTCAAAGGGAAATGGCTGCCAGTTTCTCTCCTGGTATTTCCGCTCCTGGTACATCCCGCAGTCTATGAGCACGCGGCTGTCCCGGCTCTCCAAGAGATAGCAGGAACCTGTAACGTTGCGCGCTGCCCCTAGAAACGTCAGTCTAGCCAGCACCGATGAAGCACCTCCTCGGTAATTTGTTCAGCCAGAAAATTTCGCACGGTATATCCTCGCTATTATAGCTCGAAGTTCCATCATAGGCCGGCGCAAATCCCGCCGCTGCGAATCAGTTTTACTTCCAGATGTCTTTGACTTTTCTTCTTTTGATCAGGGCAACATGCGCTGTGACCCCAATAGCAGTACAAAGTAGTACTATCCTGACAGCCGTGTTCTCTACTCCAAAAGCTACAGTAAGTCCGATGGTCAGCCAGAGTAGAAGGATGGTAGATATCTTTATTTTTATGGGCATTCCTCTGCCTTCGACATAGTTCCTGATATAGGCTCCAAGTATTCTGTTGTCTATGAGCCATTGATAGAACCGCTCGGAGCTCCGCATATAGCAAGCAGCGGCGAGCAATAGGAATGGCGTTGTCGGCAGAACGGGGACAAAAACGCCGATGATCCCTAGTCCTGTGGATAGGATTCCTGCTCCGATTAGAAGCCTTCTCTTTGCTGCTGTTTGCATCTATAAGGGAAGCGGCATACTTGATCGAATTCGGTCTAGCTGAAGTACGCCTTCACAGCCTCTTTAGCCCTGGCTACCATTTCCTCGTCGGAGACCCCGTACGATGTTATGGCAAAAGAGCCGACAACCTTGCCCTGTCTTTTCTCTATTTTGGCCTTCATGTTCGCCAGAGCTTTCTCCGAAGTATCCCCACCCATGGTAAAGAACGGAATAATGCTCCGGCCTTCGAAGTTTGTCTTGTATATAAATGAGTTAATAGCCGGTGCTGGCCTGTAAGCCCACATTGGAGACCCGATAAATATTCTTTCATATTGCTTTAGGTCAACATCTACGGGCTCTATTTTGCTCCCCCTGTTCATGAAAGCCCGGAAGCTGCCGCTCAAATAGACGAACGGCATGGGTATGGGCCTTCTCTCCTCAATTTCCAATAGCGTGGCATTCAGGACTTCGGCGATTGCCTGGGCTACCAGCCTCGTTTTACCTGTCATAGAATAATAAACTACCAGTGATTTCATTTGCCCTCCAGAGTATCTATTTTGCGAATTATACCTCACCAGTTCCTTGTATTGAAATCGTGCTCGTATCTAGATTTCGTGACAGCATTCCTCCTGACCTTCCCCGGTCCTCAAGTATCGTCTCGCAATGCAGAGAGAAGAAGCCCTTGGCTGTTGGTTCAAGTCCAGCAAGTGCCAGATCGTATACCAAGGGCACCAATCTGAAATGCGGTATAATAACTCGATACGGGCGGGAAAGAGACTCTGGTTAGAGCTCCCAAGCATAGCTAACAGGGTGGTGAACTAGATCTTCATCGGGAGATGTATGGCATCCTTCATAGTGGGCATAGGTGAGATAATTAGAGCTATCGTGCAGAATACTGGAACAACCAGCCAAAGGTCGAAGGCACAAGACCAGGAACAGAAGAAGGTTGACAAGAGAGCCTAGACTATCGCAGACTGCTTCACCAGCTAGGGCCTAGAAAGTAGGAAATTATGAAAGAAAGCGCAAAGCAAATTGTGCCACTGGATTGGGTATTCTTCGGAGTAAGCATAGTCATGATCCTGGAAGGCGTATTTAGAATCGCCGTTGGCAGCAGGATTGGAGCATGGCTAATAGGAATAGGTGCATATGCGGCTTACGCCAGTATCTATGTAGAAAAAGTGGGAAGGCGCACGGGCATAGTCTTTATCGCGCTCGGAACATTCGCCCTTATTTGGGCAATGTTCAATGCCATTCTATTGATTGGCCTTGGATCTGCAGCGGGAATATTGGTGACAGTCTCGGGGTGGCTGGTTTTTGGTACGATATACTTGCCAATGGGGATACACCTCATAAAAAGAGCAAGAAGTATGAAGGAAGCAAAGCGGCGATAGAATTCAGCCAGTCAGCGATATTCGTCTTGATGACGCAAATGTGTAATATATGTTACGGTACGTCAATCCCATTGATAATTCCTTCACCAGTGATACAGTGATAATTCATGGCTCGTATATATGAAAAGGACGGCTTGAGTCAAAGACGGTCACCAGACAGCAATCTCGAAGATGGTTCGACCGGGAGGAAGGAGTGAAATGAAGGAAAACGCGTTCACAAAGTATCTCATAGTGCGCAAACTAAGTGCGACAGTAATAGAGTCCTCAGTAGCGGCCGTGAAGGAATTCGAGAAGTATCTGAGGAAGAG
>CAYGWI010000007.1:0-22380 GCA_964353715.1 uncultured Dehalococcoidales bacterium
AGCTAACAGTTGAAACGCAAAACTGGGGAATTGAAATAGTAAGAACTGAGTTGAAGGAGATAAATCCTCCTGACACTGTACAGCAAGCCATGAACAAAGTAGTCGTGGCTAACAATGAGAAGACAGCGGCTATAGACTTTGCCACTGCTACCGAGACAAAAGCAGATGGAGAAAGAAGAGCGGTAATCAAGAAAGCAGATGGAGACAAGCAATCCCGAATATTGGTAGCAGAAGGTGAGGCTCAGGCAATAAAGCTGGTGAATGAAGCAGCAGATGCCTATTTTAAGGGCAATGCTCAACTTCTCAAGCAGCTTCAGGTTGCCCAGGAAGCTCTAGTGAATAATTCCAAGATAGTTATTCCCACAGGGCAATCACTGATTAACGTAATAGGAGATTTAGCAGGAATAACAAAGAAAGGAGGATAGAGAGAGGCAGGACTGTAACTCGCTACAAAAAGGGCTCTATGTTCGAGTATCTGCGCTCGGGATTTTAGTCATATGAAGGGAGGGATAGAATGAGAACAGCAGCTGGTCTGCTAATGGTATTTTTTGGCATGACAACTGTCCTCATTTATGTTGCTACTCTGAGTCATTATGGTCTTCCTGATTATGACCTTCCTCCTCTTCCTCTTACCCTATTCATCATTGATTCGGCTGTATTTGTTACTACTGCTGGGGTCTTTTGCCTTACGAGAAGATATTGGAAAGTGTGCTTCAGTTCGGCTTTGCTCCTCTTTCTCATCATGATTTATTGGATGATTGATTGGAAACCACTGGGGGGTTATCCTGAGATAAGAGATTCTGTGTTTGTCATCATTGTTGGGATTGGGGGCATTCTCCCAATAATCTTCGTCTGTCTCAGGAAAAGAGAGTGGTCAGAATCTCAGGCTTGACTGGATTTTTCTACGAGCCGGCATATTCATGCCTAGGCTTAGGTCGATCCAATGCTTTGGGGATGCGCCCTGGTTGCCAGTACTCCTGCTTATCAATCCCTCTTGACTAAGTTGTATATAATAAAGGCAAAATCTACGAACTCTAACGGGAGATAACACATGCAAAAGTGGGAATATGAAATTGTCCGTCTAAGTAAAAGCAAAGACCGTGATATGGACCCCTTGTTGGATGCTAAAGGCAAACTAGGGTGGGAATTGGTGTCAGTTGTAGGAAGTCTTCAAGGAGGAACAAGTGTAGATGAATACTTGGCCTTCCTCAAGAAACCTGTGGTTGAAGAGTTTTGACCGTGGCTAGGCTTGGGCAACACTACTCCCTAGGCACATCCCCTTACCCTGTGAACATATAGCTTTGCCTTCTGAACAATCTAGCTTTGACTTCCTGATTGACACCTGGCAGGCAGGGGAATAAGCCCCCCTTCCTTGACCTTCCCCCTGGTGTGATTGCGGTGGTAAAATATGGACTACACAAGAGGCATGGGAAGCTTCTCTGGGAAATATACAATAGGATAGGAGGATGCTAATGGAACGAAGAAAGAAAATGGCACGTAGTACCGTAGACTGGGCAACGCTCAAAGGCAAGTTTTTCCATGCATTTGGTGAAGACGGCTATGTTCAGTATCAAGGGCAAATTGTAGACTTAATTGGAGAGGACATAGCTATAGTCTTGCACCTTGAGTGGGGCACCGGTAGTCCAAGTTACCACAAGGCTGTATGGGTGAGTGATATAGTTGACGGAGGATGGGCACTTTACAATACTGCTGCAGCTTGGCGAGAAGCTTATGACATCGGCTTGGTGAAGTCAAGACCTAAAGAGAAGTAGTCAGCAAGCCATGTCCGGATACGACAAGCTTCAGGCCCAAGTGGAGTCTTTCCGTAAACTCAACCTTAACCTTTCCCAAGGGCGATTGTGGCGGTGAGATTCCCGTAGGTTGGGTGATACCAGCAAATCAAACACCATAATAAAAGGGTGATTGACACTTGCCTGATTGGTGGTACAATAGCACTTTGAGGGAATACACGTGAAAGGAATTGGCAGTTTCTTGATTGTGGCAGCCTTAATTGCCGCTATGGCAGGCTGCGTTTCTGCTGAGTACAGCGTGCCCGCGCCCAGCGCCGGAAGCAGTGAGGTAACGAGTCCTGGATACGACGTTACCGCGCCCAGCACCGAAGGCAGTGAGGTAACCAGTCCTGGAGAGGAAACGTTTACCTACGTGGAGGTGACTTTCCCCGATCCCAACTTTGGAGCGACTTTAACGGGTCCCGTCAGCAACGAAACGGGTTCCATCTTCCCCGCAGACCTTCAGCGTCACTCATTCTTTTCGGGAGCTACCTGAACATCCCCGACCTCACCGGGTTGGAATATTGCACTGACTTACACTACCTCTATCTTTGTCTTGACCGCATAGGCGAGATCTGACCCATTGCCAACCTTGCCAATCTGACAGTCCTCTACCTTCAGATTAACCAGATAAGCGATATCGGTCCTTTGGTGCAGAATGAGGGACCAGGCTCAGGGGATTTAGTTAACGTGCAAGTGAAGCCGCTGAGCTCAGATTCCAGCGACATATACATACCGCAACTTGAGGCCAGGGGAGTGGTTGTTGATTATTAAGAGCCAGACAGGGAGGGGCACAACGGTGCAAAGCCCTCTTCTTGTTTACCAACTGTAAGATTTCAGGTAGAATGAATTCAGTTTCGCGGGAGTAACTCAGTGGTTAGAGTTCCTGCCTTCCAAGCAGGGTGTCGCGGGTTCGAATCCCGTCTCCCGCTCCACACAAATTCGGTTGCCATGAAGACTGAATCCTTTCATGGCTTAAGGAACGGGCTCGTAGCTCAGGGGCAGAGCGGCCGGCTCATAACCGGTTGGTCGCAGGTTCGAATCCTGCCGGGCCCACTTCGCAGTAAACGAGGTGAAGACCCTCTGCATCCCATAGATTCTACCCCTAAGAGCCTTTTCTCTGCTCCCGTCGCCCATTGGTCCACGATATGTTGTGGGGCACAGGTTGGTCTTCACTCAATTGAGTCGCCGCCGAAGTCCGCTATCGAAGGGTTATGACGATAAACAGATATCGGTAGGAAGGAAATATTGACAATAACGAGGGGCAGTGTATAATGTAGGATACATAGTATACCGATGTATCGGGAACTGTTCGATGCCTGACAAAGCCATAAGCTATGAGGAGCTAACGCCCGGCTACAAATTCCCTCCCACCACCTATGAACTGAATGCTTCCTTCGTCTCCAAATATCTAAGAGCTGTAGATGCCGCTGGTGATGGATCTGTTCCCCCTCTGGCCATTACGGCCTGTGCCATAGCTAGTATGACAAAGTCTGTTCCCCTGCCACCCGGCACCATCGCTATACATGCTTCACAAGACCTGGAGTTCTTGAAACTGGTGCCTGTTGGCGCCACTATAGAGTGTCACATAGGAGTGGCACAGAAGATAGCCCGGGGCAAGATGAGTATGTTAATCCTGGAGATCGAGGTTTTTGACGAAGGCAAAGAGAAAGTGCAATCCGGGAAGGCAACTGTAGCATTGCCCGCCTAAGAAGATGCTCGCAGAGATTCAAGAAGGAAAGACACTTAATCCTGTGGTAAAACATATCAGCCAGGAGAAGATTAACCTCTATGCTGAGGCATCGGGTGATTTCAATCCCATCCATATAGACGAGTCTTTTGCCGCTAAGACTCCTTTGGGTGGCACTGTCGCTCACGGTATGCTTAGCTTAGCTTACGTATCGGAGATGATGACTTCAGCGTTTGGGCGAGGCTGGCTGTCCGGCGGTAGGCTTCGGGCAAAGTTCAAGGAGTCGGCACGTCCCGGAGATACTCTGACTATCACCGGTCAGATTTTTTGCATTGAACAAAGAGATGATGTATCATACGCAAATTGCGCTTATGAGTGCCGCAACCAAAAGGCCGAAGTGATAGTCGTGGGGGAGGCAATAGCCAGGCTTTCGAGTGCTAAGAAATAGAAATATGGCTCAAAATGGCAGAATAAGGGTGGCTGTGGATGCCATGGGTGGTGATTATGCTCCTGAGGAAATAGTCAAGGGGGTGGTGCTTGCTGCTGAGAAGGATGATGTACAAATCCTCCTGGTGGGCCCTGCACCCATACTGGAAAAGGAATTAGCCAAGTACAAGCTCACCAACGGTTCATCCGTCCATGTTGTTGGAGCCGATGAATTCATAAAAGAGAATGAGTCGCCTGTTGACGTGATTCGTCGCAAGCCCGATTGCTCTGTGGCCGTAGCGGCAAAGATGGTGAGATCGGGCGAAGCAGACGCATTATTCAGTGCTGGGTCCAGTGGAGCGGCGGCAATAAGCGCTATTCAATATATCGGCATGTTGGATGGGGTGTATCGGCCGGCACTTGTTGGCTCTCTGGGTAGCTTCGCATCGAACACTGTGATGGTGGACCTCGGAGCCAATGTGGACTGCAAGCCGCATCAGTTTCTGGTTTTTGCCATTGCCGGTTCGATCTACGCTAAGAAGTTCCTAAACATCGCTGACCCCAGGATAGCCTTGCTAAGCACGGGGAGTGAGGAAACTAAAGGGAACGAAGCAGTGCGTGAGGCTTATTCACTTCTCAAAAATAGCGGGTTGAACTTCATCGGCAACATAGAAGGTGGCGACATCCTGAACGGCAAGGCCAACGTCGTCGTTTGTGACGGCTTTGTGGGCAATGTTCTCTTGAAGTTTTATGAAAGCGTTGGGGGTCGCGCCCAGGCCTGGACGGAGCGAAAGCTGAAAAAGTACCCGCCTCTCCGTGCCTTAGCCGGATTATTGTTCAGGAGATTGTTCCCGGCAACCAGAATATCGAGTGAGACTGAGAAGCAGGGTGGCGGTATTTTGTGGGGTGTCAATGGAGTGGTGAAGATCGCACATGGAGCTAGCCGGGCCCCCCAAATAGCTAATGCTATAGAAAGCGCCAAGGAAGCGGTAAGAGCCGGGGTTGTGGAAAGTATGAAATCAGAACTGGCAAAATTCAACCAGGGAGGTAGATTATGAATATTGAAGAGCAAATAAGAGACATCTTGGCCAGGATTACTCGAGTTGATAAGAACATTATCACTCGAGAGAGCACATTTAAGGAGATTAAGGCGGATTCTCTGGACGTAGTACAGGCATTGGTGGCAGTGGAAGAGACCTTTGGGATTGAAATCCCCGACGAGGAAGCCCAGAAGTTTCAGAACTTCGGCGATTTTGTATGTTACGTCGAGAATCGAGTAGCACAAAAAGGGAAGGTCTAAAGATGTCTCTGGAGGGGAAACTGGCTCTGGTCACAGGCAGCGGCCGAGGTATCGGCCGGGCGATTGCTTTGAAGCTTGCATCCCAGGGCGCCGATATCGTTGTCGATTATTTCCGCCACCGTGAGAGCGCGGAACAAACAGCTAAGGACATCGAAGCTCTGGGAGTGAAGGCTGAAGTTGTCCGAGCCAATGTGGGAGACGCGGCAAAGATAGATGAGTTGTTTGACATGATTGGCAATAAATTCGGCCGCCTCGACATCTTCATCAACAATGCTGCTTCAGGAGTGGGTCGCCCTTTGGCGGATATTGACGTTAAGGCCTGGGAGTGGACCATGGACATCAATGCCAGGGCCCTTTTGCTCTGTGCCCAGAGGGCAACCAAGCTGATGGAGGGCAGGGGTGGCAAGATAGTCAGCATTTCCAGCCTGGGTTCGCGGTTTGTATTGCCCAATTATACTGTGGTGGGAGTCTCCAAAGCTGCCCTGGAAGCTTTGACTCGTTACCTGGCGATAGAACTGGCGCCCCTAGGCATTTGCGTTAATGCTGTAGCTGCTTCTGCCGTGGAGACAGAGGCACTGAAGTTCTATTTCAAGGAGGGGCTGGCCAAAGACAGCCGCCAGGCAACGCCGGCAGGGAGGATGGTGACTCCCGAAGATGTCGCCAACGTGGTGGCTTTCTTATGCAGTGAAGAGGCCTTTATGATAAGAGGACAGATTATTGTCATTGACGGGGGCACCTCTATAGGGCTCTTGGCCCTCGCTGGAAAAGGAGAGCAATAGACATGGCTGGAATTGCCGAGAACTCGATGAATTCCTGGGGCACGATGAACATACCGAGGGTCGTAGTTACCGGTATCGGGACTATTAATCCCTTGGGCTTGAATGTGAAAGAGTACTGGGAAGGATTAGCCGCAGGAAAGTCAGCCATCGGTCCTATTACGCACTTTGACGCCAGCAAGTTTCGGGTGAAAGTGGATGCTGAGGTGCGTGGCTTTGATGCCACGAAGTATATGGACTTGAAGGTAGTTGACCGGACTTCAAGGACCATTCAGTTTGCCATTGCCGCTGCCAAAGAGGCAGTACAAGCAGCCGGTCTGGATATGGCTCGGGAAGATCCTGAGCGCGTAGGTGTTACCATCTCTACTATGACGGAGCAAGGCTATGTTATCAGGGGATGGGAGCTGTATCTGAAGACGGGTCCCAGGAGAGCCGACCCGCTCTTCATCACGAAGTCGACTGCCAGCGCGGCGTCCATGCAGGTGGGCATGATGCTGGGAGCCAAGGGTCCCAACAGCAGTGTAAATAGCCTCTGCGCCAGCGGCGCCGATGCCATAGGCACAGCGGCCAATTTCATTCGCCTGGGGTATGCCGATGTGATGATAGCCGGGGGTTCAGACGCCAGCCTGGAACCGGTTGGCATGGCTGGAATAGACCAGTTGGGAGCCCTTTCTCATGAAGCTGAGCCGTCCAAGGCTTGTCGCCCATTCGACCTCAACCGTAATGGTTTCGTCTATGCTGAGGGCACCGGATTGCTTGTCCTGGAAAGCTATGAACATGCCAGGAGGCGGGGCGCACCCGTCCTGGCCGAAGTTGCCGGCACAGGCTGGTCTTTCGATGCTCATGATGCGACTGCCCCTGCCCCTGAGGCTGAGGCTTATGCTATGCGTACTGCTCTGCGAACCGCCGGGGTGAGGATTGAGGAAGTTGACTATATCAACGCTCACGGCACCAGCACCAAGCTGAATGATGCCTGTGAAACCAAGGCTATCAAGATAATGTTTGGAGAGCGAGCTTACAAAATCCCCATAAGCTCCACTAAGTCCATGATCGGCCATAGCATTACCGCCGCCGGCGCTGTCGAGACCGTCGCCGCGATATTGGTGATGAACAAAGGGATTATCCACCCAACCATAAACTATGAGACGCCTGACCCTGCCTGTGATCTGGATTATGTGCCCAACGTGGCTCGGCCGGCCCAGGTGAATGTTTGTCTGAAGAATAGTTTTGGTTTGGGTGGAGAAAACTGCTGCCTGGTGCTTAGACTTATCAATGGGTGAAAGCCGGCAATGGAAGGAGCGACTTTTCGTTATCCAGTCGCTTGGGCAGGATGGTAATCCGATGCCTTCACAGCTGTACAAGATGTCCAGCCATATACCGATATCAAAAAGGGTATTGACAAAAAAGTCTTTTATGTCCATAATACATCGTATTACGATACACAGATATATAGGGTACAATCCAGGTTTTGACCTTTCATATTCGATACCGCAGTGTCCGCGGAAAAGTGACATTTCTCGTGGCAGCGGTCTGTTGACGAAGTCCTGGAGCAGCATTCTTTGACCGGAAGGTATTGACAAGAAGTTCTTTTATATTCATAATACATCGTATCGCGATATAGATGATGATTTTGCTAGAGACGACGAAAGACGCAAAGTGGGGAATGGGCGTGTGGCCTGGTATAAGCACTGCTTATTTGTTGTGGTGAAGTAGTATGCAATTATTAGTGCCGACGAATTGGGACCCAGACCTGATAGTGCCGTTAAGCAAGCTGGAAGCTGATGTGCAGATATATGGCGTATTGCCGAGCTCGATGATAGGGAGCGGGGGGACTGGTCCTGACAACGTTCGCATGGTGGCAAATGAGGTTGAGGAGTACATCGAGCAGGCTAATTCGGCAGGCTTGAAGTTTGACTACCTCCTGAATGCTCCCAGCATGAGTAATATGGAATGGGATGAAAATACCCATCAAGAATTGCTCACGCATCTTGATTGGATCACGAGTATTGGGGCAGATAGTGTCACGGTAACGATCCCTTATTTGGTTGAACTTATCAAGCGTCAGTTTCCGCAACTCAAGGTAAGGGTATCAACTATTGCTCACGTCAACAGTGTCGCCAGAGCCAAATTCTTTGAGTCCCTGGGCGCCGATTCTATTACTCTGGACATCAACGTAAATCGAAGCTTTGGGGCACTCAAGGCTATCAGAAACACGGTGGGTTGCGAGCTCACTGTACTTACAAACAATTTGTGCCTGTATCAGTGCCCCTACGAGTACTATCACCATGACGGGCTGGGCCACGCCAGTCAGAATTACAACCCGCACAGGGGGTCCTACGTAGATTATTGCGTACTTCGTTGTACTCTGGACAGGCTGCGTGATGTTTCTCAGGTCATTAAATGCCGCTGGGTAAGACCCGAGGAGATTCATATTTACGAAGAGATAGGTATCGATACGATCAAGATCAGTGGCAGGGCGATGCCCACCGAACGAATTTTGCGTGCCGCCACAGCATATTCGTCACGTCACTATCAAGGTAATCTATATGATATTTTGAACGTCATCACTCCGAGAACTGGATCCGTCAGCTTTACTTCAACGGGTGAGCAAAGCAACGGTGTTGGATCGCCGCCCGGATTCTACATTGATAATCAAGGCCTGGAAGGTTTCACGGATTTCTTCAGGAAGCAAAGTTGTGCGTCTGGGTGTAGTCATTGCGATTATTGTCAGCGAATAGCCGATAGAGTTATAGAGTTCGATAGAGATGAAGTGGACCAATATATAGCCGCGCTCAATCACTCTTTAGACAACCTATCCAGTAGCAGGATTTTCGGAGCTAAGGCAGGAGCGAGAAAGCGCCTGCGTTAACAAGAAGACCATTCCAAATATCGCACAGGTTCGTTCTCAGGCAATGCCTTTCCTATTGTAGAGTCATGAGCCAGCACTCATGAGGGGTTTCCCCAAGAACCGCCTTGCCTCCCCAGGATATCTCGTGTCTACGGAATTACAGTCTCGCTATTCTTCAAGTGGAAGGAAGGCAACATGAGCGGACTGCCGGGGCCGCCATATTCTGAGAGTTCCTATCAATTCAAGTATGGATACGCCAGGCGCTACATTTTCTTATTTCAAAAACACCTTCGCTAGTTGACAGCCTGATTACCTTGTGTTAAATTACTAAGTTGGCGTCTACTAGAAGGTAAAAGTCTAAAGAGTTATAAAAGCCGGCTGGCTGAAGCCGAGCAAAATTTTCCTAGAGTAGACCGGCATGTAAGCAGACGGCTTTTTGATTGCCTAAAATAGGGGGATATAAGAATGCCGACAGTTAGTCAACTTGTTCGTAAAGGGAGGGGGAAACTGGGAAAGAAAAGCAAGGTCCCAGCATTGCACTACACCCGAAATACGATGAAAGGGGAAGTCAACTGGATCCAGGGGGCGCCTCAGAAAAGAGGTGTCTGCATCCAGGTCAAGACGGTGACACCTAAGAAGCCCAACTCGGCGTTGCGCAAAGTCGCCCGGGTCAGGCTGACCAACGGTATGGAAGTGACCGCGTATATTCCCGGGGAAGGACATAATCTACAGGAGCACTCGGTAGTCTTGATTCGTGGTGGCCGGGTCAAGGACGTTCCTGGAATTCGCTACCATATTATCCGCGGCACCCTGGACACCGAAGGAGTAGCCAATCGCAGGCAGGGTCGCAGTAGATACGGGGCCAAGGCACCAAAGTAGTCGAGGATGTCAAATGCCAAGAGGAACTAAGAAAATACCAAAAAGGATACCACCACCCGATGCTAAGTATGGCAGCGTCACGGTGGCTAAATTCATTAACAGGCTTATGCTACGAGGTCAGAAAGCTACAGCCGAGCGCGTTATTTACAGCGCCTTGCAGATCGCTGCTGACCAGGTGAATAGCAAACCTGAAGAAGCCTTGGAGAAGGCAATCAAGAATGTTGCGCCGCTTCTCATGGTTAAGTCACGCCGGGTGGGTGGGGCCACATACCAGGTTCCCACGGAGGTGGTGGAAGAGCAGGGGCGCGCTCTGGCCATAAAGTGGCTCATTACCTCAGCGCGCGCTCGTAGCGGCAAATCTATGAAAGAAAAGCTGGCAAGCGAGTTGGTTGATGCTGTTAATGGTCGAGGGGCAGCAATCAAGAAACGTGATGATATTCACAAGATGGCAGAGGCCAACAAAGCCTTTGCTCACTATCGCTGGTGAGAAGTCGTGTTAAAAGCAGTACTTGAGGCAAAGGATAAGCTCATGTCGCGCACCTTCCCTTTGGAGAAAATACGGAACATAGGGATTATCGCTCACATAGATGCCGGCAAAACCACGGCCACAGAGATGATTCTCCATCATACGGGGCGTACCTACAAGATCGGCAGCGTGGATGCAGGGACGACGGTGATGGATTGGATGGAGCAAGAAAGAGAACGAGGTATCACTATTACTTCAGCGGCTACCACATGTCAGTGGCACGAACATCGCATAAACATCATTGATACCCCGGGGCATGTGGACTTCACTGCTGAGGTGGAGCGCAGCCTTCGCGTATTAGACGGTGGCGTTGTGATTTTCGATGGCGTGGCCGGGGTGGAAGCTCAGTCAGAAGCTGTGTGGCGCCAGGCGGATAAGTATGGCGTAGCCAGAATTTGCTTTATTAACAAGATGGACAGGGTTGGCGCTGATTTTCAACACACAGTGACCATGATTAATGACAGGTTGCGGGGCAAGGCACTACCTGTACAGCTTCCAATTGGAAGTGAAAAAGACTTTCGAGGCGTCATCGACCTTGTGGAAAACAAAGTTATTGCTTTTCCGGTTGATTCTGGTCCGTCTTCAATTGAAGGGGGCAATGAGACTTTGTTGGCCGAGCATCGCCAAGCATTGATCGGGGACTTGGCTGAACTCGATGAACAGATAATGATGCTTTACCTTGACGGGCAAGATATCTCAATTTCTCAGATTAAGGCAGCCATAAGAAGGTTGACCGTTTCTAGCCGCGTGGTGCCTGTCCTTTGCGGCAGTGCCCTGAGAGACAAGGGCATCGAGTTACTACTTGATGCCATAGTAGATTATCTCCCGTCGCCACTCGATGTTCCTCCTATCTCGGCTACAGATCCCAGGAATGAGGAAAAAGTCCTTCGGGGGGCGAGCGATGAAGAACCTTTTTCTGCATTGGCTTTCAAAACGGTTTTTGACCCGTTTATGGGTAGACTTGTCTACTTGCGTGTCTACTCAGGCAGAATAAGGGCTGGAGCGCAAGTCTTGAATTCCAGCATAGACAAAAAGGAGAGACTGGGAAAACTGTATGTTATGCATGCCAATCGCCGTGAAGAGATCGACCATACTGAGACCGGAAGTATTGTAGCTAGCCTGGGACTCAAGATGACCTCCACAGGTGACACCGTTTGTGAACCTGCACGGCCAGTGCTTCTCGAGTCTATACGATTTGCCGAGCCGGTGCTTTCGATGGCTGTTGAACCCAAAAGCAAAGTTGACCAGGACAGGTTGGATGACTCCCTGACTAAACTTGCTATGGAGGATCCCACCTTCAAGGTTTACCATGACAAGGAAACGGGTCAGACTCTGATTTCGGGGATGGGTGAACTTCATCTCGAAGTGTTGATGGAGCGTATATTTCGCGAATATGGTGTAAGGGTCAATGCTGGTAGGCCTCAAGTCGCCTATAAGGAGACGATTACCATTCCTGTGGAATCTGAAGGGAGATTTATACGTCAATCTGGTGGCAAGGGTCAGTACGGACACGTTTGGCTCAAAATCGAGCCAGGTGAGCGTGGCAGTGGATTTGAGTTTTGTGACCAGATTCGAAGCGGGGCCATACCTAAGGGATTTACTCCCTCAATAGAAGCCGGTGCCAGGTCGGCTTTACAGAGCGGCGGATTAGCCGGTTACCCTGTGATAGATGTAGAGGTGACTTTGTATGACGGGAGTTTCCACGAGGTGGATTCTTCAGATATGGCTTTCAAGATGGCAGCCTTCATGGCTATGAGGGATGGGATACGCAAAGCTAAACCTGTTATTCTCGAGCCGATTATGTCGGTGGAAATAACAACTCCCAATGAGTTCCTGGGAGACATCATTGGCGACCTGAACTCTCGAAGAGCTCATATTGAAGGCATTGAGGGTCGCGATGAGGCCTCTGCTGTCCGTGGTCTTGTTCCTCTGGCAGAAACATTTGGTTTCGCCGGAGATTTGAGATCAGTCAGTCAAGGGAGAGCAAGTTACACCATGTGCCTTCACCGCTATGAAGAATTGCCTCAGGATTTGGCCGACCAAATTGTAGCCAAAGCAGGAAGAACCAAATGACCGAGCAAAAAGTTCGCATCAAAATCAAGAGCTTCGATCATAAGTTGGCTGATCAAGCAGTAAGGCAAATAGTAGATGCAGTGGAGCGTACTGGGGCCATCGTGGTGGGCCCGGTACCTTTACCCACACGTATCGAAAAGTTTTGTGTTATTCGTGGCCCTAATATAGACAAGGATTCCAGGGAACAGTTCGAAATCAGGACCCATAAGAGAGTGATTGATGTTTTGCAGCCGAGTTCTAAGACCATAGATGCCCTGAGTCAACTGGACCTGGCATCCGGAGTAGAGATAGATATCAAGTTGTAATTAAGACCATGTTTCCAGGCATTATCGGTAAGAAAATAGGCATGACGCAACTGTTTCAGGAAAGCGGAGAGACAGTGGCAGTGACCGCTATTCAAGCTGGGCCTTCTGTGGTGACTCAGGTGAAGAGCCGAGACAGGGACGGTTATGATGCTATACAAGTGGGCTTTGTTGAGAACAAAGTGAGGCGATCTCAGCTTAGCTCTCCCGAAAAAGGACATCTTCGAGACTTGGAGAACATTCGCTATCTTCGCGAATTCAGGGCTGACGATATTAGCTCGATCAAGCGTGGCGACAAGGTGGACGTTGGATTCCTGAAGAAAGGCGACCTGGTAGATGTCGTTGGCCTTTCCAAGGGAAGGGGCTTCGCTGGTGTAGTTAAGCGATATCATTTTTCCGGTGGGCCGAAGACCCATGGGCAGACTGACCGCCATCGCGCCCCCGGTTCAATTGGAGCCACCACTTTCCCCGGGCGAGTTCTTAAGGGAAAACGCATGGCGGGGCACATGGGAAATAGTAGAGTAACAGCGCGTAACCTCGAGGTTATGCAGGCCGACCAGGAACGCAATTTGCTTTTGGTGAAGGGTGCAGTACCTGGAGCCAATGGAGGCCTGTTAGTAATTGAGAAAGCAAGGTAGCAGGAAGTGAAAGCGCCAGTCTATAGTTTAAACGGTGAAGTTGTTGAGCAAATAGAGCTTAATGAAGCTGTTTTTGCCATTCCTTTCAATGAGACTGTGGTGCACCAGGCGATGGTAAGGCAATTGGCAAATGAGCGGCAGGGTACTGCGTCTACCAAGGGCAGGGGCGAAGTCAGTGGGAGCACAAGAAAACTCTATGCGCAGAAGCATACTGGCAGAGCGCGCAGGGGGGACATAAAGTCGCCTCTTCTCAGGGGGGGTGGAGTAGTTTTTGGTCCTAAGCCACGCTCATACCGCCAATCGATGCCCAAGAAAATGAGAAGGTTAGCTCTGAAGTGTCTCCTCTCCGCCAAAATCAGAGATGGAAATGTGAAACTGGTGCAGGAGCTTGATTTTGAGGAGCCGAAGACAAAAGACATGATAAACGTTCTGTCTTCGCTCGGCATCGATTGTTCTGCCTTGATTGTTACTGCTCAGTCCGCACCCAATGTGACTAAATCAGCGGCTAATCTTAGTGAAGTGAAGGTAGTGCCTTCGGCTCTGATTAATGTGTTGGATTTGCTTTCTTATGAAATGTTAGTAGCTACGGTGCCGGCAGTACGGAACATTGAAGAGATCTGGGGTAAATAGATTGCACATTTATGAAGTTCTACGGCGTCCTTTGATTACGGAGAAGGCTACTTCTCTTAAAGAGAAAGACAAATATGCCTTTGAGGTGGCGGGCAAGGCTACCGAGTGTCAGATTAAGGAGGCGGTAGAAAAAGCTTTCAAGGTAAAGGTGAGGAAAGTAAATGTGATGACGGTGCCCGGTAAGACAAGAAGATTTGGCCGGAGACACGTAACCGGTTCAGCCTGGAAAAAGGCGATGGTCACCTTGCAACCGGGGCACAAAATTACTTTCTTCGAGGGTGTCTAATGGGTTCAGTAACCAAGTGGAGAAGAAAGAAGATGTCCAAGCACCAGCATAAGAAGCTTCTGAAGAAGACTCGCTGGCAAAGGACTCACAAATAAGGAGCATCTCGTGGGACTAAAGACTTATAAGCCAACTTCTCCAGGCCGGAGATTCATGTCTGGCGCTACTTTTGAAGAGCTAACCGGGGTAGCCCCGGAGAAGTCCTTGCTGGTGACGCTGAAAAAGAAGGCAGGGCGTAATAGCCGGGGGGTTATCACTGTGCGCCATCGTGGCGGCGGCAGTAAACGCAAACTTCGCCTTATCGATTTCAAGAGGGATAAGATTGCCGTTCCGGGAAGAATAGCTTCCATTGAATATGACCCTAATAGGGCAGCTCGAATCGCTTTAGTTCATTATGCTGACGGAGAGAAGCGTTATATACTTGCTCCTTTGGACATCAAGCTGGGCGATACTGTACAGGCAGGCGAGGATGTCGATATAAAGCCCGGGAATGCTCTGCCATTGGAGCGCATTCCTGTGGGGACTCTAGTACACAATGTTGAGTTTGAGCCAGGCAAAGGGGGCAAGCTTGTGCACAGCGCAGGGAATTCCGCCCAAATCATGAGCAAAGAGGGTCGGTATGCGGTGCTTAAGCTCCCTTCGAGTGAACTGCGCAAGTTTCATCAGAAGTGTTGGGCTACCGTCGGTCAGATAGGGAACGTCGAGCACGAAAACATAACAGTAGGCAAAGCTGGAAGGAGTAGGTGGTCAGGTTGGCGGCCTACGGTCAGAGGTTCTGCTATGACTCCCCGTGACCACCCGCACGGTGGTGGGGAGGGCAGAGCTAAACGGGGAATGCCTCCGAAGACTCCATGGGGGAAGCCGGCTTTGGGGGCTAAGACACGTCGCCGGAGGACATCTGATAAGATGATCGTTAAGCGGAGGAAACAAAATGTCGCGATCGCTTAAGAAGGGGCCTTTTTGCGACCCTAAATTGCTTAAGAGAATAGAAGCGCTCAATAGTTCTGGCGAGAAAACGGTGCTGAAGACATGGTCTCGTGCCTCTACTATTATGCCCCAGATGATAGGTCACACTATTGGGGTGCACAATGGAAGGAAACATGTGCCCATTTTCATCACTGAAAATATGGTGGGGCATAAACTCGCGGAATTTGCGTCTACCAGGACATTCAGGGGCCATGTCACCAAAGCTAAAATAGCTGAACAGGCGGTCAAAACATAAACTGCGATGAAGGTAAAAGCAGTAGCTAACGACGTTGGCATTTCGCCTCAGAAAGTTCGTTTAGTGGTGAATACGATTAGAGGCAAGAAGGTTGATGAGGCTTTGGCTATCCTCAGATTTATGCCTACCCCTACAGCCAAGGTGGTCGCTAAGGTAGTCAAATCGGCAGTAGCCAATGCTGAAAACAACTTTCAGATGTCGCCTGCCGAGCTTAGAATTACCGACATATTTGCTGATAAAGGGCATGTTTTGAAGAGATTTCGCCCTCAGTCGAGGGGGAGAATCAGTCCTATCTTGAAACGGTCCAGCAATATTACAGTTTTCGTCACCGAAGAGGAGGAATAGTTTTGGGAACGAAAGTTCATCCTTATGGCTTCAGATTAGGTGTTAATCAGGATTGGCGAACCAGGTGGTACGCTGAAAAGAACTACACTCGGTTCTTGTTAGATGATTTGAAGCTACGCAAAGTCGTGGAACAAAAATGCGGGGGAGGCGCGGTCGCTCGAGTGGAAATTGAGCGTCAGGGAGACGAGGTACATTTGACTCTTTACTCAGCGCGACCTGGCATCTTGATTGGTCGGGGGGGACAGAATGTGGAGATATTGAAGTCGGACTTGGAAAAGGTGAGTGGGGATAAGATTAGATTGACCATTAGAGAAGTTGAGCATCCGGAGCTCGCCGCTAGTTTGGTAGCTCGGAGCATAGCTGAGCGGCTCGAAGAAAGAATTCCTTTCCGGCGGGCCATGAGACAAGCATCCTTCCGGACTCTGCAATCGGGTGCCAAGGGAATAAAGATAAGGTGCGGCGGCAGACTGGGTGGGCTTGAAATCGCCAGAACCGAGACTCTCCGACAAGGCCAGATGCCGTTGCATAAGTTACGTGCCGATATCGATTACGGTTTTACGGAAGCTCATACTGTAATGGGGCGTATTGGGGTTAAGGTGTGGATCTATAAGGGCGATATCATTCCTGAAGTGAAGGAGAAGAATGCTACAGCCGAAACGAGTGAAGTACCGCAAGGTACATAAAGGAAGACGAAAAGGCAGTGCCCAGAGCGGGGATACCATCGTTTTTGGTGACTTCGGCATGAGAGCTGAGGAATCTGCGTGGGTAACGGCCCGACAGATTGAGGCAAGCCGTCGCGTGTTTGTCCGTCACTTGCATCGCGGCGGTAAGCTATGGATACGGGTCTTCCCTGACAAATCTGTGACAAAGAAACCTGCGGAGACAAGAATGGGTGGCGGGAAAGGCGCCCCGGACCACTGGGTGGCCGTAGTGAAGAGAGGCAGAATCTTGTTTGAATTGGCTGATGTTAAGGAGGATGTGGCTTCTGAGGCAACCCGTCTTGCCTCTCATAAGCTTCCCATAGCTACTAGTTTTGCCAGGAAGGAGAGGCAGAGAATTGAAAGCTAGCGAAGTTCGCGCCCTTAGCAACGAAGAGTTGTTGACGAAGGTCGAAGAGGCTCATGAAGAGCTATTTAACCTCCGTTTTCGCCTGGCCACCAGACAGTTGGGGAATCATCGAGAGATTCCTCGAGTGAAGAGAAGGATTGCCAGAATAAGAACTATTTTAAGAGAAAGGGAACTTGGCGCAATAACATGAGTGATGTCGAGAAACGAAAGGTTAGGGAAGGCTTGGTGGTGAGCAACAAGATGGCTAAAACCGTTGTGGTAGCTGTGGAGAGCAGGAAAGTCCACCCACTTTATAAGAAGGCTATCAGGCTTACGAAGAAATACAAAGCTCACGATGAAAATAGTGCCTGCAAGATTGGTGACAGAGTGAAAATTGTTGAAACCCGGCCTCTGTCGAAAGAGAAGAGATGGCGGGTATCAGAGATAGTGTCTACTAAGGAAGCGGTTGAAACCAAACCGAAGCGAGAGAAATGATTCAGGCTTATACCAGACTGAAAATAGCAGACAATACCGGAGCTAAGCAGATTATGTGTATCAATGTCCCTGTCGGGGCAAGAAAGTATGCTCATATAGGTGACATTATTGTAGCGACGGTGAAGCGAGCCATACCTCATGGAATGGTGAAAAAGGGTGAGGTAGTGCATGCTGTGGTGGTGCGTGTGACTAATCCCTATCGCCGCTCCGACGGCTCCTATATTAGATTTGATGAAGACGCCGCAGTCATTCTTGGTGACAAGAATAATCCTAAGGGCAGCCGTATTTTTGGTCCTGTAGCCCGGGAACTCAGAGACAAGAACTTTGCCAAGATAATATCCTTGGCTCCCGAGGTGTTGTGAAGTGAAAATAAGAAGAGATGATACGGTTGTCATAATTGCTGGCAAAGACAGGGGGAAGAAAGGAAAAGTTCGTCGCGCTCTCCCCGACGAAGATAAAGTGATAGTGGAAGGACTCAATATGATCAAGCGTCACTCTCGAGCTCGCAGAGCTACCCGCCAGGCTGGCATAATTGAGCTTGAAGCTCCAATTTGTGTATCCAAGGTAATGTTACTGTGCGACAAATGTGGGAACCCCACACGGGTTAGTTTCCGCTTCTTGGACGATGGTAAGAAAGTGCGAATTTGCAATTCATGCCGAGAGGTGATTGACTAAGGGGGTCGGTTATGAAAGCTCGCTTGGAGGAAAAATACTTGAATGAAATAGCTCCTCAGCTTAAAACCAGACTGGGCTATGATAATGTGATGCAATTGCCCGAATTGAAAAAGATTGTGCTTAGTATCGGTCTGGGCGAAGCAATAGAGGATGCCAAGGCTCTGGAGGCAGCAGAGAAGGACCTAGCTACAATCTCAGGGCAACATCCGGTGACGACACGGGCGAAGAAGTCTATTTCCGCTTTCAAACTACGGGCCGGTGTGCCTATCGGGATGATGGTGACTTTGAGAGGAAGGCGGATGTACGATTTTTTTGACAAATTTGTTAACGTTGTTCTACCCAGATTTCGGGATTTCCGTGGAGTATCACGGGATTCGTTTGACGGTCGAGGAAGCTACAGCCTGGGCATAAAGGAGCAGATTGTCTTTCCTGAGATTGAGTACGATAAAGTGGACAAAATTCGCGGCTTGGAAGTAACCATTGTTACCACGGCGAAGAATGATGATGAGGCCAAGACCCTGCTGGAATTAATGGGCATGCCTTTCAGGAGAATCTAATATGGCGAAGTTATCTAGGATTATCAAATCAAAGCGCCCGCCGAAATATGAGGTGCAGCAACATAATCGTTGTCAGTTATGCGGCAGGCCGCGTGCTTATATGCGTAAATTCGGATTGTGTCGTATTTGTTTCAGGGAACTTGCTTTAACCGGTGTAATCCCTGGGATAAGAAAGTCAAGCTGGTAAAGAAAGATGACAATTATCGACCCCATTGCTGATATGTTGACCAGGATACGCAATGCTATCATGGCAAATCACGGGAGTGTGCTTGTGCCCTCCTCCAAGATCAAGCTTGCTATGGTCAAAATACTTAGAGAGAAAGGTTTTATTGACCGTTACGAGGTGCTCAAAGGGAAACCGCAGCCGATGATAAAGATCCACCTCAAGTACACAGATGAACAGCCCGCAATCCTGGGCTTGGAAAGAGTTAGCAAACCGGGGCTGAGGGTCTACGGGGAGGCGTGCGAAATCCCCCGCGTCTACGGGGGCTTGGGTATTGCCATTCTATCCACATCAAAAGGCATCATGACTGGCCAGGAAGCATGGAAACGGCGTCTTGGCGGTGAGGTTCTGTGCTATGTATGGTAGATTAGCTCAGGAGTTGTAGACTATGTCTCGTATTGGCTTGCTTCCCATTGCTATCCCTCGGGGTACCGAGGTGAAGGTCAATGGAAGCGAAGTTGTGGCAAAAGGAAGCAAAGGTGAACTCAGTCGCCGGTTTCACCCTGCTATGTCGATTGCCTTGAAGGACGGCTGCTTGATCGTGACGCGGCCTAGTGATAGCAAAGTACATCGTTCTTTACACGGGCTCAGTCGCAGCCTTCTGGCAAACATGGTTACGGGCGTGAGCGTAGGTTTTGAGAAGATCTTGGAGATAAACGGTGTAGGCTATAGAGCACAGAAGACTGGCGACAAGCTGCTGCTTCAGGTGGGATATGCCAACACTGTGGAGTTTTCTCCTCCTCCTGGTACTAGTATCAGTGTTGAAGGGGCAAATCGCATTCACGTCACCGGTATTGATATAGAGCTAGTTGGAGAGACTGCTGCCAGAATTCGGAGGATACGCCCCCCCGACTCATACAAAGGAAAAGGTATTAAATACGAGGGCGAGAAACTACGTCTCAAACCCGGCAAGTCGGGCAAAATAGGCAAGAAGTAGCGGCCATCATGAGCGTGAGAGATTCAAAGACAATCAGGAGAATACGGCACAAGCGTGTCAGACAAAAAGTGACGGGGACGACATCACGTCCCAGGTTGTGTGTCTTTCGCAGCTCGAATCATATTCATGCTCAGCTTATTGATGATTCTATGGCCCGGACTTTGGTCTCAATGAACACTCTCGATGCTCAGGTGAGGAGCAAGACTGATGGAATGGCAAAATGCAAAAAAGCTGAAATAGTGGGGACTTTGCTTGCGGAGAGGGCATCAGAGAAGGGAATAAAAAGGGTGGTTTTCGACCGTGGTGGCTACAAATATCATGGCAGAATCAAGGCTTTAGCTGAGGCTGCCAGGAAAGCTGGACTGGAATTTTGAGGATTAGCTTATGAAGGCAGTTACTAAAATAAGAGGAAAGAGGGCTAAAATCGATGCCTCGGAATTGACTCTCGAAGAGAAGTTGTTGGGCATCGACCGCGTGACTAAGGTAGTCAAAGGTGGCAGACATCTTCGTTTCAGAGCCTTAGTTGTAGTTGGCGATGGCCAGGGGCATGTCGGATTCGGGTTGGCTAAAGCGGCAGCGGTTCCGGAAGCGGTTCGCAAGGCCGGTGCTGTGGCAAAGAAGAGACTGATTGAGGTGCCTATAAAAGACGGCACGATCCCTCATGAGATTCTAGCCAAGTTTGGCGCGTCCAGGATCTTGTTGAAGCCGGCGGGGCCGGGGACAGGCTTGATTGTCGGCAGTACTGCCCGAGCAGTACTTGAATTGGCAGGCGTGAAAGACGTTATCGGCAAGTCGCTAGGCGGACGAAGCAAAATCAACGTAGCCAAGGCAACGATGCTGGCCTTAAGCAACTTGAGGAAGAGTGAGGAAGCGGCAAATCAGGCGCCGCTCACAGATATGACTGCTGGGGAAGCTCAGAGAGAGAAGGCAGATGAAACAGAATGAGTTAGGGCCTTCCGCAGGTGCCAAGCACAAGAAGAAGTTCGTAGGTCGGGGAAATGGCAGCGGCCATGGCACATACTCGGGCCGAGGCTGCAAAGGACAAAAATGTCGCTCGGGAGGTGGTGTGCGTCTTGGCTTTGAAGGCGGTCAGTTGCCTTTGATAAAACGACTACCGGAGAAAAGAGGGTTCAGGAATATTTTCAGAGCTGAATACAATATTGTCAACGTGGGGCAGTTGGCTATTTTCTCTCCAGGAACAGAAGTGACTCCTGAGGGACTGCTCCGCGCCGGGTTGATTAATACCAGTGACCAGCCCACCAAGATTCTTGGCGACGGCAATATCAAGCATCCATTGCTAGTTAGTGCTGACAAATTCTCTTCATCGGCAGAGAAGAAGATTCTGGCTGCTGGAGGGAACACAAAGCAGGCTTAGAATGGAGCGGAAAACGACTCGACCGCGACTCGTCCAGGCAATGATGGACATTTGGGCATTGCCTGATTTGCGGCGAAAGATTCTCTTCACTATCGGCATCCTTGTCATTTTTCGTTTCATGGCTCACGTTCCCCTGCCCGGCGTGGACATTGATGCCTTAAGAGAATACTTCGGGACAAGCCCCTTGTTCGGCATGCTTGACCTTTTCACCGGCGGCGCTATGCAGAACTTCAGTGTGGCTGCCCTGGGCGTCTACCCGTACATCACTGCGTCCATAATTATGCAATTGCTGGTCCCGGTGATTCCCAGCCTTCAGGCTATAGCCCAGGAAGGGGAACTTGGTAAGCAGAAAATCAATCGGATTACTCACTTGGCGACTATACCGCTGGCCGCCCTTCAAGGCTATGCCATGATTGCCTTACTACGTTCCCAGGGAGTTACTCAAGAGCTTGGGACATTGGGCATGGCCAACATAGTAATAACGATGATCGCTGGCACAATGTTCCTCGTGTGGCTAGGTGAATTGATTACCGAGCGAGGAGTTGGGAACGGGATATCTATAATAATCTTTGCTGGTATCGTGACTGACTTGCCTGCGATAGTGGGTCGTGGCATTAGTGAGGCTCGCACCGGAAATCCCGAGGGGTTGATCGCCTACATTATTCTGATCTTAGCTATGGTGGTGCTTATAGTCATATTTGTGGAAGCTCATCGCCGTATTCCCGTGCAGTATGCTCGGAGCACTTTTCGCGGTGGGCGCATGTATCGCCAGTCGGGTTCCACCTACATCCCCCTGCGAGTGAACACTGCAGGAATGATACCCCTCATTTTCGCCATTGCCATGATGCAGCTTCCTGGCACGATATCAACATATTTCATGAGCCCGACCGGACAAGACCCGAACTTCTGGAATTCAGTTTATAATGTATTCCAGGCTAATACGGCGCTCTACAACGGGTTGTATTTTGCCCTGGTCGTTGGTTTCACTTTGTTCTACACAATGGTCATATTCGAGCAAATGAACCTGCCCCAGACTTTGCAGCAGCAAGGCGGCTTCATCCCCGGAGTTCGACCCGGAAAGGCAACGGCTGACTACTTGAATGGGATCATAAGGCGCATTACCTTTGGTGGCGCCCTATATCTGGCTTTAGTGGCAACCCTGCCTTTCGTTGGCCAAAGAATTGTCGGGATCGTTGCTCAAGGAGTTACCACTACTCAAGCATTGGGAGTCCAGAGCACCGCCATGCTGATAGCTGTCGGTGTGGCACTAGATACCATGAAGCAACTGGAGGCGCAGCTAACCATGCGCCGCTACGAGGGTTTCCTGAAATAATGTATATCGT
>CAYGWI010000008.1:0-20792 GCA_964353715.1 uncultured Dehalococcoidales bacterium
TTACTGCGTCGGCGATGAGGTCTGGATGCACCGCATGTTCCACGACTTCTCCTGTACAGGCGGTGCTTGTACTGAGATCGATAGCTACTACACCGACGAGCAGCTAGTCGAGGACTGTAATGCCCAGGATTATTACGACCCCTGGGAGTATTACTGCGTCGGCGATGAGGTCTGGATGCACCGCATGTTCCACGACTTCTCCTGTACAGGCGGTGCTTGTACTGAGATCGATAGCTACTACACCGACGAGCAGTTCGTTCAGGACTGCGATGATGGAGACCCCTGCACCATCGATACCTGCGAGAATGGCCAGTGTCTCCACATCGCATTACAACCAGTGGCAGATGCTGGCGATGAGGTGACAATTAACTCAGGTCAATCTACTGAGCTGGATGGCTCTGCATCCTATATAGACGGTGGCTGTGGGGATGTTGACGGCCACATAGAGTACCAATGGAGCATAAATGGTGGAGCAATCATACAATCCTGGTCAAGTGACCCAACGGTAACTGTCTCTCCCACAATGACTACTACCTATACTCTGGAGGTCCGTTGCTCTGCATTGGCAGATTGTACCGACAGCGATGACGTGACGGTAAGCATTGCGGTAATCCCGCCTGCTGGCGGCGCTCGTGGTGGTGGTTGCCCTCGGACCGATTACCTGACAGTGGACTGGGAAGGATGTAACACCAGCAGGCCTCTTTACAGCAACGACAAGCTAGCAGTGGACCTGCTTGGGCCTAGCTTTGATCTCACTCACAGCCTGTTCCTGGAGCGAGGGACTCACGCACCCGTTGTTGATGAAAGGACATACTATCTGATAGTAGTCAGAGAGCTTGAGCAGATACCGGCTACTCCAGAGAATACTGTGGCGCTTGTGGTCTTTAACATTACGCCTGCGGGTGCTGATTTCGACAGGGATATTCTCTTAACACTGGGCTTGAATCAAACACAGTTGCCCGCGAATACATTGAACCTAACATTGGCTTACTATGATGATGTTAACGGGCTCTGGGAAACACTGGAGTACGAAGCAGGCGGGCCAAATGGCGTGGCCGAGCTAATTCTATCTGCGCCGATAAACCACTTCAGTATCTATGGTGTACTGGCCGAGCTTGGTCCGACTCCACAGCCTGCCCATTTTGTCCCCAGCGGACTAAGCATAGTGCCCAGCGTGGAAAAGATATCGGCATTCGTGACCAAGACCGGAGACACCGTTACCATTACCGCCAGCGTGGTCAATGACGGCGGGCAAGAAGACTCCTATACCGTTGTGCTAAAGCTAAACGGCCAAACGGTAGACACAAGGACAATAACGCTGGCTGCCGGACAGAGCCAGCAGGTGACCTTCATCCGCCCCGGATTGGACTACGGGCAGTATGATGTGGAGGTCGCCGGATTGAGCGGTGAGTTCACGGTGTCACAAACCCTCACCTGGTGGCTTATCATCCTCATAATCATTGCCATTGGCCTGATTATCTGGGGAGTGGTCTGGGGCCTAAGGAGAAGGCGCAAGGCGCAGCAAGAGACATAGAAAGGCGGGGGGATAGCCGAGCCTGAGGCTTGGCCATCCCCCGTTCGTCTGATTGATATTCTGTCGACGAGCCGATTGGGAAGAGACGAGCTCTCTCCTAATCGTATCCGAAGCTAACGTTCAATGAGGTCGCCAACCGGGTTATCTTTCTTCGCAGTTTTCGACCCTCCAGGAAATAAGCCAAAAGTACCAGGAAACCGAGGGATTCTTCACGTTTCTAGCGACTGTATATATGACGAAAGTACTAGTTAATGAATCCGGGTAGCTAGTAAGGGAATCACCCGCTGGAGGCTAGACGAGCTATGAAGAAAGGCGGACAACAAACAACAAATATGAAGCATGTATTGGATTGTGTCGTTGTCGTCTCGCTGCTGGCTTTGGCAGTACTCACTTCAGGATGTACGACGGTCGGAGGTCAGGTCAGAGAGCCTCATACCTATTCCTCCGGGACTTACAATGCCTCCAGAGTCTCGCCGGCAACCGAGCAGGAAGTCCTGGATTTCCTCGCCCAGGACACCACAGATGAGAATCTGTGGATAGAAGGGGTCTATGAGTGTGGACATTTCGCCGCGGATCTATGGTGGAATGCTTATGGGCAGGGGCTGGAGGCATGCATGGTCTGGGTAAAGCACTGGGAGCAGGGTACGGAACAAGTTCACTGGGTAGTTAAGTTTCACATTGAAGACGAAACTCAGAACTATTGGTTCTGGGTAGATCCGCCAAGTGATGAGATTGTGGATGAAGGCGACTACACAATCCAGGACACTTTCTGCGGAGAGGAGGCTTTCAATCTCTGCAAGACTTGGTGGGAAGGAAGCGCTAGCTAGGGCAGAGCTTTTGTTGTCTACAAACAAAGCCTACTCTAATTGGGAAACAACCGAAGAGAAGACCGAAGGACCCGAAACAGAAGATGTATGTTGAAGGTAGTATGATATCGGCCAGGGTGAGGTGATCTGCCATAGGTCATGGCCAGACTCGGGAACTAATCCTCTTCCTCCTCGATAACCTCGAATAGCTTTTCCTCGCTCTCTAGATGGTCAATATATAGAACGCCATCCAGGTGCTCGATTTCCTGCTCCAGAGCCTGAGCCAGCAGCCCTTCTGCTTTGAGGCGAAATTCCTTGCCGCCCCGATCTTTCGCTTTGACCTTCACTGTTACCGCTCTTTTCACTTCCCCGAAGTAGCCAGGTACGGACAAGCAGCCTTCCTGGACTATTCGCTCTCCTTCCTTCTTTACTATTTCAGGGTTAATTAGAGTGATAAGTTCCTGTTCCGGTAGCTCAATGACGGCTACGCGGAGCAGTTTTCCTACCTGCGGGGCAGCGAGGCCGGCTCTGTTGGGGTCAGCGCGCAACGTTTCAATCATGTCATCTATCAACTTCCGAACGGAGGCATCGATTCTGGTTACTTTTTTTGCCTTCTGCCGCAGTATCGGGTCAGGCAAAGTGCGAATCTGCAAGACTGCCATGCTTCCTCTGAAAATACGCCCGGATTGCTATCCTACGTCATTATACACTGCTTGTTCAGGAGAATCACCCCAGATATTCGAGAGTAGTTTGTCTCAGGCCACAAGGAAAGATAATTGACCTCAACTAGCGTCGAGATGTAAAATCAGTCGAAATTGGCCCTATCAGAGGAGAGACAAATGGCAAACCAGGACGCTGTCCAACTGGATATCAAAGATAGTATTGCTACGGTGCTGCTTAACCGACCGAAGGCGTTGAATGCCTTTAATCATGAGGTACTACTGGGGCTTCAAAAACAAGCCCAGGCTATCAAGGAAAATCCGAAGGTCAGGGTTGTCATCATGACTGGTGCCGGTGACAGGGCATTTAGCGCCGGGCTCGACCTGAAGATGGTAGCTTCAGGCAGTGGCCCCATGGAGATTTTTCCCAGCTATCGGCAGGGTTATGATTCACTATACAGTCTCAAAATGACATTCACCATGTACGAGGACCTAGCTGTACCGGTCATCGCTGCCATAAACGGCTACTGTTTGGGGGCAGCCTTTGAACTCATTCTCTGCTGCGATATGCGTCTGGCTTGTGATACTGCCGTGTTCGGGCTTCCGGAGATTCAGTTGGGAGTTATCCCGGATTTGGGCAGCACACAACGGCTACCCCGGATAGTCGGACCTGGCATCGCCAAGGAACTGATTATTACCGGACGGAGAATTGACGCTGCCGAAGCGCTCCGGGTCAGGTTGGTAGACCATGTATATCCCAAAGACCAGCTAATGATTGAAGCTAAGAAGCTCGCCCATGAAATAGCTACAATCAATCCTTACCTTATCCAGGGTGCCAAAAGAGCGGTAAATATTGCCACGTCGACGCCCCTGGACATAGGGCTTCGCATGGAGACCGACATATGTCTGAGTTCAGGCAGCGGCGCCACGATGGGTGAAGCCGCTCAACAATTTGTCAAGAAAGAGTAACCTAGATATGGGGTCGGAAATGGAGCTAGGCTGGTCAGATGCGAACGCTCGCCCAGCTTCCGCATGAGTGAACAATCCAACCGTCGCACCAAGTGAGAAGGACTGAACATCAGTGAGCAACAAGGTGTCACCGATTGCCAGTAGAAGAGCAAAGTAGGATTCACGGCAATGTACAACAAGGCTACGCTCGATAATGGCTTGAGGGTAATCACCAGCACTATGCCTCACAGCCGCTCGGTATGCCTTGTTATCTTGGTGGGTGCTGGCTCCTGCCACGAGACTAAAGAAGAGGCGGGCATCTCCCACTTCGTCGAGCATCTGCTTTTCAAAGGCACGGAGCGACGACCCACAGCTAAACAGATAAGTGAGGATATTGAGGGCGTCGGTGGCATAATCAATGCTGGCACAGACAAGGAGATAACTGTCTATTGGTGCAAAGTCGCCAGCCATCATTTCTCGATTGCCTTGGACGTGCTATCTGACCTCTTGCTCAATTCTCGCTTTGACAACAAGGATATTGAACAGGAGCGCCATGTCATCATGGAGGAAATCAATATGAACCTCGACATTCCCCAGCAAAGGGTGAGCATGCTCATAGATGAGCTGCTGTGGCCAGAACAACCCCTGGGGCGCGAGGTCGCCGGATACAAGGAAACTGTGTCTTCCATGACGAGGGAGCGACTATTGAACTATGTAGCTCGTAGATATATGCCCAATAACACTGTACTCAGCGTTGCTGGCAACATCCAGCCTCAAGAGACTATGGCTCAAATCAAGTCCCTGTTCAACAAATGGCCTGCCAATGAGCTTACGACTGGCTACATAACTAATGACAGACAAGCGGAAGCCAGACTGCGCATCGAGCCCAAGGATATCGAGCAGGCACATCTGTGCCTCGGTGTTCACGGCTTCTCTCACTCCCATCCCCAACGTTTTGCCATTGACATACTTAGCACAGTGCTGGGTGGTGGCATGAGCAGCCGCCTATTTACCGAGATACGAGAGAATCGGGGCTTAGCCTATGATATTCACAGTTATACCGAGCACTTCCTCAACTCAGGGTCACTTACCATTTATGCTGGCGTTGACCCCGAGAAGGTGGAGATTGCCCTTGGCGCTATCGTTGAAGAAGTGTCGAAGGTTAAACGGGGAATTTCAGCAAGTGAGCTTACCAGGGCTAAGGAGTTGTCAAAAGGAAGATCCTACTTGCGGTTTGAGGATAGCCAGAACGTTGCACTATGGTACGGTGGGCAGGAAATATTAACTCGTCAAATCTTAGATATAGACGATGTTATTTCTATCGTGGATGCTATCACAATAGATCAGCTAAAAGAAGTGGCCCGCCAGATTCTAACCGATACTGGGCTGAATTTGGCTATAACAGGGCCAGTCAACCGGGCCAGTCCTATCAGAGAAGAGCCTTTACGGCAATTGCTTAAGCTCTAATGTTGTAAAGAAAGAACCGCCTTACGGCGGTTCTTTCTGTCGTTATCGGAGCGATCAGCGTCGGCTTAGTACTCTGGATATCCTCCTCCTCCTGGCATCGGCGGCGCTTTTTCCTTCTCAGGAATGTCGGTCACCAAGGATTCTGTCGTTAGAATCATGCAGGCAATGCTAGCAGCATTCTGCAGAGCACTTCTGGTGACCTTCAGCGGGTCAACAATGCCTCTCTCTATCATATTTACACACAGTTCATCCTTGAGGGCATCGTAGCCTATGCCGGGTTTGCTTTCCCTCACGGCATTTATCACCACTGACCCTTCTCTGCCGCTATTTGTAGCGATACACCTCAGCGGCTCTTCCAGGGCTCGTTTCAAGAGATTCACCCCGGTAGCCTCATCACCCTCCATCTTGACCTTCTTCAAGGCGGACAAGGCGTTGAGGAGAGCGACACCACCACCAGGCACGATACCTTCTTCCACAGCAGCTCGAGTAGCTGACAGGGCATCCTCTACGCGGTGTTTCTTCTCTTTAAGTTCCGTCTCTGTAGCCCCACCTACCTTAATCACTGCCACGCCGCCCGCTAATTTAGCCAGCCTTTCTTGTAGTTTTTCCTTATCATAGTCTGAGGTACTGATGTCAATCTCGGACCTGATTTGTTTGATTCGAGCCTCGATATCTTTTGTCTTACCCTTACCCTCAACAATGGTGGTGTTATCTTTATCGGCAATCACTTTTCTGGCTTGCCCTAAATCTTGCACTGTCACCGAATCTAATTTTCTGCCAATTTCTTCAGATATAACAGTGCCTCCAGTAAGAACGGCTATATCCTGAAGCATGGCCTTCCTTCTGTCACCAAAGCCAGGTGCCTTTATCGCCAGCGGATTTAGAGTTCCCCTTAGCTTATTGACTACCAGCGTCGCTAAGGATTCGCCCTCGATATCTTCAGCGACAATAACCAGGTTCTTGGACACCTGAACAATCTTTTCCAGAGCCGGCAATATGTCATTTATGGCCGAGATCTTCTTATCAGTGATGAGGATATAGGGGTCTTCGAGTTCTGCTCTCATCTGTTCGGCGTTGGTGATGAAATAAGGGCTGATATAACCGCGGTCGAACTTCATACCCTCAACAAATTCGGTCTCGAATTGCAGCCCTTTGCCCTCTTCGACGGTGATAACACCATCCTTGCCCACTTTTTCCATAACGTCAGCAATCAAGTTGCCAATTCCCTGGTCAATAGCCGATATAGCGGCTACCTGAGCTACCTGCTCTCTACCGGCTACCGGTACGGACATTTTCTTGAGCTCCGCGACTATGGCTTCCACCCCTTTCTCAACTCCACGCTTTAGAGCCATAGAATCAGCTCCGGCGGCGATGTTCTTGAAGCCCTCACTAATAATAGCCTGAGCTATGATAGTGGATGTACTGGTGCCATCGCCGCATTGGTCATTGGTCTTGGTAGCTGCCTGCTTTACTAGCTGCACTCCCATATTCTCAAACGGGTCAGGCAACTCTATTTCTTTGGCTATGGAAACGCCGTCGTTGAGAACCGAAGGAGCGCCCCATTTCTTATCCAATGCTACAGGCCGCCCGCGTGGCCCCAGAGTCACCCTTATAGCATTAGTCAGAATGTCTACGCCATTCTTCAAGGCTTTCCTTGCTTCTTCACCGAAAATAATTTGTTTTGCCATTCGCTTACCTCCTTTTCTTAACTCTTCCTGACCAGGATATCGCCCTCGCGCAGGATAATCAGCTCTTCGCCATCAAGCTTAAACTCGGTGCCGGCATATTTGGAGTAAATAACCTTGTCCCCCTTCTTCACATCCATGGCAATACGGTTGCCCTCTTCAGTCAACCTGCCCGGACCGACAGCAATGATTTTCCCTTCCTGGGGCTTCTCTTTGGCTGTATCCGGCAAGACTATCCCTCCTTTGCTTACTTCTTCCTTCGCTGTGGGTTTTATCACCACCCTGTCTCCCAAAGGTTCAATTTTAGCCATATTTCCTCCTTTCCTAGATTTGTTTTAGCACTCTGGCCTTGAGACTGCTAACTTTCAATTATATCAAGAACGGCCAAAAATGCAAGAGGTTTTTACCAGAACCCCATAGATTTTTCTTGAATTGTTACACTAAACCGTGTATAATGCTTAGGCGATGGAACAGAGAAAAAGAAGAAGGAGACATTGGTGTAAGGAGGACGTCCGGGCCTTGAGGCAACATCTGAACTTGACTCAAGCACAACTAGCTGAGGAACTGGGCACGCGGCAGCAAACAATCAGCGAATGGGAAAACGGCATGTATCGTCCTCGCGGAACATCGGTTACCTTGCTAAGCATTATTGCCGAACGTAGCCAATTTACCTACCGAGCGCTCAACGAGGCTGAGTGCTCGGCCGAAGAAAACCGGCATGAGTCAAGCCGATGAGTAGTTTTTTTGTGCCATGGTTACACGTAATCGGATAAAATCATCGGAGAAGCAAGCGGCGCTAATGTGGCAACAAGCAGTCGGGACCAAACTCACCTCCACAGGACTTGGGCCAGTCAACGTAATCTACCCCGGGAGAATCAACGGTGACAACGGTCCCGACTTTCGGGATGCAGTCATTGTGAATAAACTTCGCTTGACGAAGGGGGATGTGGAGGTTCACGTTAGATCCAGCGATTGGTATAGCCATGAACATCATGCCGATGCTGCATATGATAATGTCATTCTTCATGTGGTGCTGTGGCAAGAGTCCAAGTCAGCTACCTTACTGAGAAGTGGCAAGCGAGTGCCCGTACTCTGTCTGGCGCAGGCGCTGCGTCACCAGCCTTATCTGCTGCCTCACCACCTCCCCTGTTTCCAGATACTGGACCGTATGGATAGGCACACTTTAAGAAAGCTATTGAACACTGCTGGTGAGGAGAGGTTTAGAGACAGGGCGAGGCACTTCCAAAATCAGATAAGGCAAGAAGAAGCCGGACAGGTGCTTTTCCGGGGCATGATGAGGGCTCTGGGCTATAGCAAGAACATCAGGCCTTTTCAAGAACTTGCCGACAGAATGCCGCTCTGTTCCCTCGAGTCGAGAGAGGGCTTAGCCTTGAAGCAAGCCCTGCTATTAGGCTCAGCGGGGCTATTGCCTTCCCAGAGAAGACAGAGGAAGTTCTCCAGGCAGAAAGAAGTCCGGGAATTGGAGCAAATATGGCGGTCAGGGGGTAGAGGGATTAAAGCTATGACCGAAGATGACTGGAGCTTCTCACGCATATACCCCAACAATTCACCAGTGCGACGCATTATTGCCCAGAGCTACCTGCTTGAGCGTTACTCCGCGACAGGCCTGCTAGCCGGCATATTGCAGCTGGTGAAGGACACACATCTCTCCAGCGGAGATAACGCGCTGCAGAATGGCTTGACTGTGGATAGCGACGGCTACTGGCGGGATCATTTCGACTTTGATATCAGAAGCAAAACAAAGATATCGGCTCTTCTGGCAAATAACAAAGCAGGTGAGATTGCCCTGAACGTGATATTACCCTTTGCCTTCTACTGGGGAGAATCGGCCGGTGACGCTAAGCTAATGCAGAAGGCCACAGACCTTTATCGTAACTATCCCAAATTGGCTGAGAATTGCCTGACTCGCCACATGACAAACCAGCTTTCCCTCAAAGCTCTGTCCGGCCTCACTGCCTGTCATCAGCAGGGCCTGATTCACATCTTCAGGAATTATTGCCGCGAAGGAAGATGCGCCAACTGTCCACTGGTCAGGCAGGCCAGCCCGCGGGGCGGTGACAAAATCCCGGAAATGAGGTATCATATAAGCGGTGGGTCGTGGACCGTCAGGGGAAACGCTAGAGGCATGCTGGTTCCTCGACGCGACAATCCACCGAAGGAGTAGCCGTCTCAGGAGTGTCCGCCTTCATGTTACGCATCCCGGGCGAGTTCATCATTCGTCCCGGCAATAGAATCAGCCAAAGGAGTCTCCATACGTGGAGACTATTTATTTTCTGATACACCGAAGGAGGTATTAAATGACTGACTTCCAAAAAACACTCATGGAATGTCTGGAATCCAGGCAGTCGTTCGAGCGGATGGTAGTCCTGAATGATGAGAAAACAGGACTTGAAGCCAGCGTTGTTATTCACGACACTACTCTGGGCCCGGCTTTGGGCGGGACCAGATGGCGCCCCTTTGCGACAAGAGCGGAGGCTCTCGTTGATAATCAGCGCTTGGCGGAAGGCATGACCTACAAGCTGGCCCTGGCCGTGGGTGAGGATACTGAGCTGGCGCGAGCCGGCATCAGTTTCGGCGGTGGAAAGGCAGTCATTCGAGGCGAACCGACGCAGGACAAAGACAGGAGAAAGGAACAGCTAAGAGCATACGCAGCGCTTGTGAACAGCCTGGGAGGCAGATTCGTGACGGCAGTTGATGTGGGCACGTCCGTTGAAGACATGATAACAGTGAAGGAGGTGACCAAGTGGGTGGCGGGGCTGCCCCGGGAGATGGGAGGTAGCGGTGATGCTTCACCGTGGACAGCCAGTGGGGTCGTCTGGGGGCTCAAAGCCTGCCTGGAGGCCGTGTTTGGCAGTGACTCTTTGAGAGGCAAGACCGTGGCCATTCAAGGTATTGCCGGAAAGGTAGGGAGGAATCTGGCCAGGCAACTTGCGGACGAGGGGGCAGTGCTTGTCGCTTCAGACGTAAATCAGGCAGGTGCTCAAGAAGTGTCCAGAAAGGTGGGTGCTAGGCTCGTTCCTCCGGATGAGATATTCGAACAGAAATGCGACGTGTTCTCACCCAATGCTCTGGGCGGAACGCTCAACGATGATACTATCCCCAGATTGAGATGCCGCATCACGTGCGGGGCAGCTAACAATCAGCTCTGGGAACCTATGCGGCATGCAGCAATGCTCCATGACAAAGGAATCCTCCATGCGCCCGAATTCTGGATAAATGGCGGGGGCGTAATCAATGTTGCTCACGAGTTTCACCCTGGGGGATACTCCGACGAAAGAGCCGCTGCCGACGTCAAGAGGATCTACGCGCGGGGCAGGACAATGATGGAAATCTCGCAAAAGGAGAACGTTCCCCCTTACGCTGTAGCCTTCAGGCTGGCCGAGGATAGGATTCGCAGAGCCAGGGGAATCGCCCTGCAGCAACACGTGGATGACACCGGACACAAACCATCCGCTGTACGAACCAGACGGTCAACAACCTGATCTCTGTGGGCTTGAATCAATCAGGGCTCGGCGGGGCAACATGCAGGCCAATGCCCACAACATCGCTCTACCCTCAAGATAAGGCACACACATGCCAAAAGGAACCGTAGTAATTGACCGGGAGCGATGTAAGGGCTGCGGGCTGTGCATCGCCTTCTGTCCCGAGGATGTGCTGGCCTATTCGACGGAGTATAACCGAAGCGGGTACAACGTCGTTCACATGAAGCAACCTGAACGCTGCATCGGATGTGCTTTCTGTGCCCAGACATGTCCGGACATAGCGATTGAAGTCTATCGAGAGAAGAAACCACAGCAAAGGAAGTGACACCATAGACAAGATCCTGATGACAGGAAATGAGGCCATGGCCGAGGCGGCTATCCGTGCAGGCTGCCGCGCTTACTTCGGCTATCCCATCACACCCCAGAACGAGATACTTGAGTACATGGCGGCTCACATGCCCACGGCGGGCGGGGCATTCATTCAGGCGGAGAGCGAGGTAGCTGCAATCAACATGTGCTATGGAGCATCAGCAGCCGGCGTACGTACCATGACCTCATCCTCCAGCCCAGGTATAAGCCTCAAAATGGAGGGCATATCCTATCTTGCCGCTGCCGATTTGCCCTGCGTCATTATCAATGTGGCGCGCGGCGGCCCAGGGCTGGGCAACATAGCCCCTGCTCAAGGGGATTATTTCCAGGCAACCAAGGGAGGAGGACACGGCGACTATCGCATGATTGTCCTTGGACCTGCCACCATCGCGGAAGCGATTGAGCTGGTGATGCTAGCATTCGACCTGGCAGACAAATACCGCACTCCGGTAATGGTCCTGTCAGACGGCATGCTCGGTCAAATGATGGAGCCCGTTGCGTTTCCGGACCCGGTTGACCCCACTTCTCTGCCGGACAAACCATGGGCGCTCACCGGTGCTAGGGGTCGCGGCCCAAATGCGATTACGAGCTTCGCCATGGACCCTAAGGACCTGAGCCAGATCAACAGGAACCGCCAGACGCGCTACCAGCACATAGAAAAGAACGAAGTACGTTACCGGGAAACAGAGACATCTGACGCCACCATTATCGTCGTCGCCCATGGCACGGTGGCCCGCATCGCTAGAACGGCAATCAAGATGGCCAGGAGCCAGGGCATCAAGCTCGGGCTACTACAACCTATCACACTATGGCCCTTTCCATCTGCACCACTGCGCACACTCGCCAGTGGGGTCAGTACAGTCCTTACCGTGGAGATGAGTGCAGGTCAGATGGTGGAGGACGTGCGCCTGGCAGTAGCTGACCGAGCCGACACCCCGTTCTACGGTGAACTCGGTGGACTGGTGCCCACACCCCAGGATATCTTGAGAGAGGTGAAGCGTAATGTCAGCCGACACTGAGAACATGGTCAGGGTCTTTGAGCGACCTCGCAGCTTGACCGACGCCCAGTTCAGTTATTGTCCTGGCTGCCATCATGGAATTGTGGCCCGTATCATAGCCCAGACTATAGACGAACTCGGCATCCAGGACCGCACCATAATCGTAGCCCCGGTCGGCTGTTCGGTCAGTATGTACGAATGGTTTCGATGCGACGGCATCCAGGCCTCCCATGGACGGGCCTGTGCGGTGGCCACCGGGATCAAGCGGGTCAACCCGGACCTGATCGTCTTCACCTATCAGGGCGATGGTGATCTGGCTGCCATCGGCACAGCGGAATCGATCCATGCCGCCAATCGCGGTGAGAATATCACCGTGATCTTCATCAACAACCAGATCTACGGAATGACAGGAGGACAGATGGCACCCACCACCCTCATCGGGCAGTGGGCAACGAGTTGTCCCGACGGCAGAAACGCTCGGTTCGCAGGCTATCCCATTCGTTTCGCTGAGATGATTGCCCAGCTTGACGCCCCAGTCTATGTCACCCGCCAGGCACTCTACGACCAGAAGCGAATCATGGCGGCCAGCCGGGCCATCAAGAAGGCTTTCCAATGCCAGATTGAGGGCAAGGGATATTCACTGGTCGAGATTCTCACCAATTGCCCCACCAACTGGCGGATGAGTCCGGTTGAGACCAATAGTCATCTGATGAACAAGGTAGTCAATACATTCCCACTTGGTGACCTTGTGGACAGAGGTTAACATGGAGAAATCATTCATATTTGCTGGCTTCGGCGGACAGGGAGTCATTTTTGCAGGAAAGCTCCTCGCCCAGGCAGGCGCAGACCACGGATTGCAGGTGACCTGGCTTCCTTCGTACGGCCCCGAGATGAGAGGGGGGACGGCCAATTGCACCGTGGTTCTCTCTGATGAGCCAATCGGTTCACCTGTGGTGGACAACCCGACCGCCCTGGTCGCCATGAACCTGCCTTCTCTCGACAGGTTTGAGAATACTGTCGCTGAGGGAGGCGCGATAGTGGTCAACTCTTCTCTTATCACCCGCCCAACAGGACGGAACGATGTGCGCGCACTGAGAGTTCAGGCAAATGATATCGCTGTGTCACTGGGTAATTCGCACGCAGCCAACATGGTGGCACTCGGCGCGATTATCAAGGCTACAGGCATAGTCTCGCTCGAACTGATAAAGGGCACGATGGCCAGAATGCTCAGTCACAAGAACAGCGCCAAGCTCATAGCGGTGAACGAGCAAGCGCTGGACGCAGGATACAACGCTGTCTAGAGCCGTCCCCAAATATAGTGTCTTGACTCCAGTAGCTACATGCCCACCAGCACGATTCTGCCCTATGCAACGCAAAGCAAGCTTACTGTCTGTCTACAATCCGCTGCCGGTGCAACGCGAAGTCACCCTCGAGCCTGTCAAAGGTAATTGTGCAAGTCGGGTCTGCTCTCGTTGAGAAACCCTGCCAATCCAGTGCGCAGTGTGAAGTATGATCCGTTGGATGAAGTTCTCCTCATTGTCCACCATTCTGTTCAGAGAACTTTACGCCTGGACCTAGAAATCCTCGACCCAGCCGACAACCCCGGAACCTGTGCCCGCGCAGGTCAGACCAAAGTCGTCATCGAAAACCACCTCGGACTCAGGAACGTCTGTGAAGACAGCCAGAGACCTCTGTCCCTTCATTATGGCTTCTTCGATTGCCATCTTAAGAGTCATGATCTCACGCTCAAGACATATAGCTTCTGTTTTCAATTCCCTGCTCCCTTTGGTGATTATGACGTTCACCCTTAGAAGCTTAATGGAAGTTCTCTGGCCCGTCTATCACCGAAAAGTCCTGTCCTCGGGCATCGTCATTTTCCGGCTATAGCCTCAAAGTACTAAGGAGAGGAGGTTTTCAGCTGTTTCTTGAGTAGAACGAACATAGTTGAAGATGGTCAAAAATAGCTAATTAGGGCTACCGCAGAATTTCAGTCTGGAGCCTGTTATGGTAGACAAGTCACAATCTAGCATTTTGTGACTCCTGAACTCCACAGTATGTCCCGAACGCTGACGTGATAAAGCTAGCCTTTCAACGGTATGTCTGCCGGTGTAGATCTCGTATCTAACAAGGGCCTCCTTTGTTGCTTCAAACTGATGGGCAGGATTTGGATGATCTCACAACAAAGGCTAGCAGTTCAACCAAGATTGAGGCCGGGCACCACATCCAAGTCATAGCCACCCACCTTGCCAGACTGGAAACGATAATAGCCACAGGCAGCTGCCATGATAGATTGACAAGAATCTAGATGCGGCCTAACATTGTGGAAGTATTGCCGGAATCATGAGACGATGGATAAGGCAGACAGCATAGCGCGTTGAGTTGCAGCCAATGAGTATAACAAGGCATCATGCTTGCGGAAAGGCGAAACCGATACTCCTGGACATCCCGGAGAGGTTCGAAACTGAACGATTGCTCATCTCAAACCACGAACAAGGGGATGGGAAGGAGTTCTACCAGTTGCTCCGCTCAAACTGCGATCACCTGCAGGAGGAACTCAGCGAAGTCAATGCTCTGAAGTCGATCGAGGATGCCGAGGAGTACGTGCGCCTGAAGCATATTGCCTGGCTTTCCAGAGAGAAATTCGTCCCCAAGCTCGTTGACAAAGCCACGGGCAGGATGATCGGTCAGCTCTGGATTGAGCCCAAATGGGACCGGATGATTTTCGAGATTGGCTATTTCATAGAAGAGAAAAACCAAGGTAATGGCTATATCACTGAAGCCGTCAAGAAGATGATTCAATTCTTGTTCGCAGAACTGGGTGCTAACAGACTTGAAATACACACCAAGGCCACCAATAGTAAGAGCATTGGTGTTGCCACAAGATGTGGTTTCACCAAGGAGGCCCACTTGCGGGAGAGGGGGCGAACAAACGCTGGGCAGGTTGTGGATATGGCATTCTACGGGCTGTTGCGGAGCGAGTTTCTGCATTGATCCTGACATACGTGGCTAGTGAATGCAGGCCGATGTCACATTTGCCTGAATTGCTGCTCCACAACCCCGGAATGCGCCGTGGATACCAACAAGGGAGGCCATTGACAGCGTGTTGCGTAGTGGTATCATAGTACTCTGAATCTGTGCAGGAGCGAATCCATGTTGACTGTGAACAGCGGAAGTCTTGCCGAGACACTTGACACCATCAATGATGCATTCTTCTACCGGCGGCGTCTGACAGCGACCAACCGTAAGGAGTTGACCGGGTGGATAGCAGAGAGGCGTGGCAAATCAGGTTCATACGCTGGAATGTTCGCGCCAACACGTGATGACCTACGGAACGGCATCAGGGTGTACACAGGAGAGCCAGTCAGGTCCGACGCGGCGATCGGTCACGTACTTGGTGAGGAGGCATGTCGGGGGCTCCGGCTTTTGGATGTAGCGGACAACACGATCCACGAAGCACTGAGGCGGGCAACCGAAGGTATGCTACATAGACTCAGGCAGACTGAAGACAGCCAGAAGGTACATGGAATGTACTGCTGCGGGCTTTGTTCAGTGGCCTATTGGCGCAATGTTATGGTTGGCGGACTCGATAGAAACGAGGAGCGACTTGCAGCAGGCATGGTTGCTTTGAGAGCCCATCGCATTGGTGATGGCCACTGGAGGCGCTTTCCATTCTACTACACGCTTTTGGCACTAAGTGAGATAAACCTCAAGCCAGCCCTGAATGAAATGCGATATGTTGCACCACTGCTGGAGCGGTACGTGAAGAGAAAGGGCTCAAATAGCAGGTTTCTCGAGCGAAGGCGCGTTATTTCCGAGCGAATCCTAGCCAAATGCTGATCTGCGGTCTCAGGCAGTACAAGCCGCAAATGCCCAGACAATGTGTATCACAGAAGCCCTCATGACTGTACATTAACTTGATTTGTTACCCAAGTGGACGAGAGGTCGGATTGTTGCTTCCAGTCTATGGGTAGCATTTCCGAGTCTCATGAAGAGAACTGACAGGTCAACCGAGAGCGAGGCTCGGAACCACATCCAGGTCATAGGTACTTGTCTTGCCAGCCTGGAAACGATAATAGCCACAGGCCGCCACCATGGCAGCATTGTCAGTACATAGGCGGGGCGGGGGAATAAGAACCGGCACCGGTGACCTGGCAAGGAATTGCTGCGTCAATGTCTTGTTGGCTGCCACTCCACCGCTCAGCAGGATTTGCTCCACCTTCAGTTGCCTGGCGGCTTCAATTGTCTTGGCGACCAAGACATCGACTACGGCTGATTGGAAACTCGCTGCGGCATCAGCCACCGAGATGTCTCCCTGATGAACAAGATGCCACAGGGCAGTCTTTAGTCCACTGAAGCTGAAATCATGGCTATCCTTGAGCCAGGCCCGGGGAAGAGACAGGCAAGGAGTCCCAGAGCGGGCTGCCTGTTCAATAGCCGGACCCCCTGGATAGCCCAAACCCATGATTCTAGCTGCTTTGTCAAAGGCTTCGCCCGCAGCATCGTCACGGGTCTGCCCCAACTTCTCGAATTGCCCGTGTCCCCTCATCAACACCAGATCGCTATGTCCGCCGGACACAACGAGGCAAAGGCAAGGGAATTTCACCCCACAACTCGCCCTCACCATTCCCTCTCCCTTCAAGGGAGAGGATTCAGGTGAGGGCACTAGCCAATTAGCATAGATATGTGCCTCCAGATGATTGATCCCGATCAAGGGCAGTTTCTTGGCTAAGGCAATTGCTTTAGCCACGTTAACCCCGACCAACAGCGATCCAGCCAGCCCCGGGCCAAAGGTCACGGCAACTCCTTTGATATCCTGCCAGGACATTCCAGTCGTTGCCTGGCTGATAACCGGGATAATAGTGAGGAGATGTTGTCTGGAGGCAACTTCAGGGACTACGCCGCCATAGCGAGCATGAATATCTATCTGCGAAGCAACAACATTGGAGATAATCCTGCTGCCGTTTTCCACTACGGCAGCGGCAGTCTCGTCACAAGAGGTTTCAATACCCAGGATTTTCATTTTGCTTACTTCACACCGACACTCATGACTCCTCTCTCTCCTCTTATCTTAAGAGGGGAAATCCTGGAAAAAGCTGTCTGTTATCGCGGTGGAGCTCCATCCTGCATTCCTGCTTGTATTCTAATAGAGAATTAGAGCATAGGCAAGCAATAACCGGTTGCGACACGCTGTCCAGTATGCTAACGTAGCTTTGTATTTCAGGCGCTTTGGACATGACTTCTATCATTCTCGCTGGCGGCAAAAGTTCGAGGCTTGGTCGGAGGAAGCCTCTCCAGGCTATCGGAGGTAAGAGCCTTATCCAGTGGGTCATTGACCGCCTTGCTGTCCTCAGCAGAGAAATTATCATAGCGACTGCCCACGGCGAAGCAATTCCCTATGTCTCAGATGCAAAGATAAAAACGGTGGCCGACATCTATCCTGAAAAAGGTCCACTGGCGGGTATCTACTCGGGTTTAATAGCCTCATCCAGTTCGCAAGCTATCGTCGTTGGCTGTGACACACCCTTCCTGAGCGTTGGCTTCCTCGAGCATATGACTCGAATCTCTTCTACATTTGATGCTGTTGTCCCCCGGATAGAAAATGAAGTAGAGCCCCTGTGCGCAGTATATTCTAAGACTTGCTTAACCCATATCCAGGAGTTGCTCGAGCAAAACGATCTGAGGATCGACAGACTTTTTGGTGTGGTCAAGGTGAGGTATGTTGAAGAAGACGAGATAAATAGCTTCGACCCAGAGCATTTGAGCTTTTTCAATGTAAATAATCAGGCTGATTTGGACAGGGCAAGGGAATTGGCAGCCGAGAAACGATGGGTGTTACGTAGACGCTAAAGTCACTTATGAGCCCGGACAGCAGCGGCTTCAGCCCGATGAGCATCTCCCGCTAGATTGTGCGCGTCCACCCTCAACGGACTGGGACCGAGTCTCCTGACCTCTGAAATAAAATCAGTGACCACCTGCGCAAATCTCTGTCCCTCGGCAGCGGAAACCCATTCCAGCTTGACCCGCTCCGGCTCGATTCCCAACTGGGGCAAGAGTTTCTTGAGAAGCAAAATCCTCCTCAATGTTTTGTAGTTCCCCTCCAGGTAGTGACAATCTCTAGGGTGGCATCCCCCTATGAAAACACCATCAGCTCCTTTCTGGAACGCCTCCAGAACATACACAGGAGCTACCGCACCAGAACACATTAGCCTTATCATTCTTAGATTGGGAGGGTATTGGAACCGGCTTATCCCGGCAAGGTCGGCACCGGCATAGGCACACCAGTTACAACAGAAGCCAACAATTCTGGGCTCAAAGTTGTCCATCATCATACTCCTGCTAAAGCAGCGTCAAGCATTGCTGAGATTTCTTTTCTCGTAAATCCTCGCTGCTGAACAGCACCGGAGGGACAGGCGGCACAACAAGTGCCACAGCCTTTGCAAAGAGCTTCGTTTACGGCAGAGACCCCCTTGTCTCGATTCACAGCTATTGCCCCGTAAGGGCAGAGGACTTCGCATACACCGCAACCACTGCATAGCGCCTCGTCCACCCAAGCGACGATTCCTTCGCCGATTATGGCGTCCTTGACCAATATGGTAGTGGCACGGGAGGCAGCAGCTTTGGCTTGGGCGATGCTTTCCTCAAGCGATTTCGGCGCGTGGGCCAGCCCGCACACAAAGACCCCGTCCGTGGCAAAGTCAACGGGACGGAGTTTGACGTGTGCTTCCAGGAAGAAGCCGTCTTGATTCACCGGCACCTTGTATAGCATCGCAAGCTCTCTTACATCCGGTGAAGAGACCATCGCTACGCTCAGGACAAGGATGTCAGCATCAATAGCTATATCTTCGCCGAGCACCTTATCCTTAACCTGGGCCCTGAGCAGAAGCTGGCTACCTTTTCTCTCCTGTCTTACTCGAGGCTTATCCTCCGGATCGTAATTCAGGAAGATGACCCCTTTGCGCCTTGCCTCTTCATAATACTCCTCGTAAAATCCGTACGTCCTTATGTCTCTGTATAGGACGTAGACGTTCATCTCAGGTTTCATTTCTTTAAGCTTCAAGGCATTCTTAATTGCTTCGTTGCAGCATACCCTGGAGCAATAGGGCCGTTCATCATTCCGACAACCCACGCACTGAATCATTACCAGATTGTCACAGTTCACGATATCCGGGTTCTTTCTCACTATTTCTTCCTCGAGTTCAAGTTGAGTAAGCACCCTCGGGTCCCTTCCATAGAGATATTCGTCCGGCTTATATTCTTCGGCCCCGGTGGCGATTATGGCGACACCATGGTCTATCTTTTCTATAACCCTACCTCTATACCTCATTATTTCTGTGGTGAAATTGCCGACATACCCACGGACGTCCACAATCCAGGTATCAGTATATACTCGGATCTTGGAGTGTCCCTGCACCTTCTTGATAAGTCCGTCAAGAAATTCCTGGACGTCCTCGCCACCAAGGTTGTAGTGTATCCTTCTGGCCACTCCGCCAAGGACGTTGCTCTTTTCAATAAGATGAACCTCAAATCCCTGTTCTGCTAACGTCAGGGCGCTGGTCATTCCTGCTACCCCTCCTCCAATAACGAGCGCAGAACGATTGACTGGCAGAGACAAAGGCTTCAAAGGCTCAATCAGCCTCGCCTTGGCTACCGCCATTCTTACCAGGTCTTTTGCCTTCTCAGTTGCTTTGTCCGGCTCGCGCATATGTACCCAGGAGCATTGATCTCGAATATTCGCCATCTCGAAAAGATATGGATTGAGCCCGGCCTTCCTGATTGTTTCTCGGAACAAAGGTTCGTGAGTCCTCGGGGTACAAGAGGCGACAACAACCCGATTAAGCTTGTATTCCTCGATTACCTTCTTTATCCTCTCCTGAGTATCCTGAGAACAAGTGAAGAGATTTCTCTCAGCATAGACTACGTTGGGCAACGTCTTAGCAAATTCAGTGGCATCAGGCACATTCACATACCCGCCGATATTGATTCCGCAGTGGCAGATGAAGACCCCGATTCTGGGCTCTTCTCCACTCACATCTTTCTCTGGCGGGTATTCTTTTGCCCTGGTGAGAGTATTCCTTGCCGAAGCCAGAAAGGCAGAGATCTCACCGGCGGCGCCACTCGCCTGCATCACCGTCTCGGGAATGTCTTTCGGTGCCGAAAAAGCGCCACAGACGAATATTCCAGGCTTGGAAGTCTCCACCGGTGAGAACGGCTTTGTTTGACAGAATCCGTAAGGATTAAGCTGGATTCCAACCTCCTTGGCAAGCTCAACCAATTCTGGAGAAGACTGGAAACCTACAGAAAGTACAACCATGCTGAATTTCTCAGTCCTTATTGCGCCATCCTCGGTGGTAAATTTGACTACCAGGTCACCCGTGCTATCTACTGCTTCCACGCTGTAAACCTTCGACCTGACGAACCGTACGCCGCTTTCTTCTTTGGCACGTTCGTAATATCTGTCGAAATCTTTGCCGTAAGTCCTGAGGTCCATGAAGAAGATAGTTATGTCCAAGGGAACGGTACTATGCTCCTTGGCAATCATGGCTTCCTTAATGGCATAAGTGCAGCACACGGAGGAGCAATAAGGTCTGTTGTGCTTTGCATCCCTTGAGCCTACGCACTGAATGAAAGCTATCTTCTGTGGAGGAACTCCATCAGATAGCCGTTGCAGGACGCCCTGGAAGGGGCCAGACGCACTTAGTATGCGCTCGAATTCGATACTTGTGACCACGTTGGGGAGTCTCCCATAACCAAGTTCGTAAAGCTCGCGCGGGTTATAGCATTCATATCCTCCAGCGAAGACAATCGCTCCCACGTTCACTTCCT
>CAYGWI010000009.1:0-18436 GCA_964353715.1 uncultured Dehalococcoidales bacterium
AATTGGACGGCTCCGGATGCGGTGATCACTGTCACGGTCACAGCAAAGGTATTCGATGCTCTGGGTAATTGGGTTAGAAGAAGCGTAATCCTGGAAGTGGTAGCTTGCTCAGAGTGCACGTTTGGATGAGATTGGCAGACCAATAGCAACGCCTGCCGGAACCATAGTCTTCGAGGCCAAGAGCTGCATGGGTGACGACTATATACGGACTATAATGGAAAGGATGAGTCCGCCTATCCTATTCGGTGAAAACATGCGGGCGGTTTCTGGACTGGGGAGTGACTTTGTGGCGAGGGTGGCTTGGCTCGAATTAAGCAGGAACGTGTCTTATTTTCCACCATCTTAGAAAAGTGCTAATATATGCGGTGCTTTGATGTGAGCTCAAGCAGAAAGCGGATTCAGGAGATGTAAACTAATGAACAAAAGGAAAGTTGCGATAACCATAGGAATTGTGGTGGCAGTGGTGGTGGTTGTACTCCTAGTGGACACGATGCTGGCCAACCATCAGCCGGCTATCGTCAATCTGGAGGCTGAGCCGGACAGAGTGGCCCCTTCGGGGACCTGCCAAATCGTTTGTAACGCTACTGACTCCGATGACGACGAGCTGAGCTATGGATGGTCGGCTGACGGAGGTGCAATTAGTGGAGAAGGAGCCACGGTTACCTGGACCGCCCCTGGGTCGCAAGGCTCCTACAATGTTACCGTCATCGTGCTCGATAGCCATGGTAGCGGAGTAACTGACTCTGTAACTGTCACCGTAAGACGCAATAATTCGCCAAGGATTAATAGTCTGGTAGCCAGCTCAGTCTGGACCCTGCCTGGAGGCAGGCTCAATGTGACCTGTGCTGCTTCAGACTCTGATGGGGACGAACTGAGTTATGAATGGATGGCCACCGGGGGCAATCTTTCTGGCACGGGTGCAGTTGTAAGCTGGACTGCTCCTCAGGAAGTTGGCATATACGATGTCACAGTTGTGGTTAGAGATAATCATGGTAGCTCGGATACATGGGTACTGCCTGTTAGTGTGGTCACAGGCCAACCACCGAATATTGAAGACGTGCTCATCACCGCTGATCATTGCTACTTGAAGACAAACGCTTCTCCGTACAAAGTCGGGCAGGGAAAGAAGTACGACATTCAATGCATTGTGGCAGATGCGGGCAGTGAATTGTCTTACAACTGGTCGTGCACAGGGGGTGAGATTTCCGAGGTTTCGGGGGACGGTTCTATCATTGCGTGGACTGCCCCGAACACGTCTGGCAAAGTCACAATCACGGTGATAGTGTCCGATATCGCCGGTAATAAGAGCCCCAAAAGCCTGCTTCTCGACGTGGTGAGCTGCAGCTCATGCACGTTCCCGGGCTGCTCAGAGTGAATGGGAGTACTGGACAAAGGCATACTTATCCCAGCCGTAACCCGTACGCCGTGTGTCTTTCCCGTAGAGGATCCTGAAGAGGGCAGGCCATGTTTAGATTATATTCATCAATGTACGACAGGTTGACCAATTTTCTGAAGAACACCTTTCAAGACCGCTTCAAGAGGTACCTGATTACATCCCTGATAGTCCTGGGAATAGTGATCGGATTCACGAGTCAGGGAACATCAAGTCCCGGCGAAGGGTATGAGGTCCATTTCTTTTATCTTCCGGGCTGTTCACATTGTGAGGAACAAGAGCTTTTCAATGAGAAACTGGAAAGTGAATACCCTTCAATTAACATCACTCGTCACGATGCCACTACACCTGCAGGAAGCACCCTATTGTCCGAGATGCTTGAGGAGCGAGGGATAGAATATGAGCCGGACTTTCCCATAACCATCTTCGGGAACCAGGTATTCGGTGATTGGGAGTCTGAGGAGACATCGGGCAGGGCGATTGAGGAAGCTCTGCAACAATGTCTGGCCGGGAATTGCCCCCCTCCGACAGGCGAAGAACCTCGAGACACGATTGTGCTGCCCTGGGTAGGGGAGATTGTACTTGAAGATTATTCCCTTCCAACTCTGGCGGTTATCTTGGGGCTTGTGGATGGCTTCAACCCCTGCGCTATGTGGGTGCTTGTTTACCTCATATCCCTGGTAGCAACCTTGAGAGACAAAAAGAGAATATGGCTGATTGTCGGCTCTTTTGTTCTGGCTTCAGGCATCCTGTATTTTCTGTTCATGACAGTATGGCTGAATCTTTTCCTGTTCATTGGGTATGTCAAAGCGGTGACGATTGTGATTGGGTTGGTAGCTCTGGGTGGGGGGATCTGGCAGATAAGAGGAGTGATAAAGACAAAAGGCGCCGTTGTCTGTGAAGTCACAGACGAGCAATCGCGAAAAAAGACCATGACCAAGGTACAGGAGATTGTCTCTTCTCCTCTGACTTGGGGAATTGTAGTTGGAATTGTAGTACTGGCGTTTACGGTGAATGCAGTCGAATTCGTCTGTTCCGCAGCGGTCCCGGCGGTTTTCACTCGAGTCCTGTCCCTGGCCAGCCTCACCACTTTGCAGTACTATGGCTATATCCTGCTGTATGTTCTCTTCTTCATGCTGGACGACCTCGTTATCTTCGGCACGGCGGCTCTTGCTGCGACTTCAAGCCTGGGCGACAGATATGCAAAGTACTCGAGGCCGGTGGGTGCCACAATATTGATAATTCTGGGACTGCTGCTCCTCGTCTGCCTCTACTCTACCCGGTTCAGGTTTCTAGAACCCGTATGCAGCATACTTTGGTAGGCCGGTGACCGTGGCGGCGTCGCGGATTTTGGGTGCCTCTTAGAGCTACAAGCCCCGCATCCATTCAAAGACCCCGATCATCTCCAGGCCTGCATAGACTATGAAAGCCACAAAGATATACCTTAGTGGCTTTGCGGGCAGGGCGTGTGCTGCGCGGGCCCCAAGCTGGGCCATTGGTATGCTAGTAGCTGCCAGGCACAACCATATAGGCAAACTTATATAGCCCACAGAATAGGGTAGCAGCCCGGGTACTCCCAGTCCGTTTACGATATAGCCAACAATGCCACCAACACTGGCAAGTATTATCGAAGCTACCGACGTCCCCACAGCAAGGTGCATGGAGAAGTTCAATGCTAACACCAAAACTGGGACTATCAGCACCCCTCCGCCGAGCCCCGTCAGTCCGGTTACCATGCCTATGGGGAAACCACAAGCTGCCGCAAGTCCAACGTTTTCCCGTGGCTCTGCATCCTTTCCTCTGGACCCGGGCACTATCCCCAGCCCCATCCATAAGGCGATAGCCAGGACCAGACCTCCGAAGCCCTTTTCCAGTATTTCACCAGGAAGGTGAGTTGCGAGAGTGGCCCCCAACACAGCCCCAGCCAAGGCACACGACCCTAGAGCCAGGGCTGTCTTCCAGCGTACTGCCTTCTTCTTGTTATGCCTCCAACTCCCACTTATCGCTGTAGGCAGAATCACCAGGAGGCTTGTCCCAAAAGCTATTCTTATGGCAAGATCTTGAGAAACGCCCATAGCCGTGATAAGCCAATAGCTGATGGGAATCATGATGGACCCGCCGCCAATTCCCAGCAGTCCGCTGGCAAAACCGACGCCAGCCCCTGTGGCCAGCAATATCAGAATATGAGTTGTTGTCAGCATATTTCCTTTCCCAGTTTGCCCTTCAACCAGCCAGGTTTGACGGCCGACCTGTCATCTACTCCCGGAACGTATGGCTTAATGTCCAGAAGAGGGGTACCGTCTATCGCATCCAGTCCCTTCACCTTGAGGATGTTCTCTTCCCTGGCTACTAGCTTCACTAGAGTCAATCCCAGGGGAGAAGGCCTATGCGGTGACCTGGTAGTGAATAGACCGTGTGGAATATCATCCCATGGCGTCTTGACCAACAAATGATATCCCTCAGACTTGTGGAACCAATATACAACGATGATATGGGAAAATTCCTCAATGTCCTGTAATCCCTCTTCGAATTCCTTGAATACCTCTATCCGAGAGACGTCCTCACTCTTATGGCCCTGATGAGGAGCTTCTCTCGTATTCTTGTAGGGAGAATGAATGATCCCGATGGGTTTCAGTTCCAGGCCAGACCCTTTTCTCATTCCTCAAGCTCGACTGACTCGGGTGCCAATTTCCTTGAATCATAGCACTTAGTTCAAATCGTGGCCGCCTTTGTAAGCTCTTTTCCACGGTTCCTTTTTGAAAGCTAGATAGTCCTTGATTGCCTCTTTAAGTGTGTTGACTGCCAAAAGAGCGCAGTGGATGTCATCTTCAGGGAGCCCTCCCAGGGCATCCAGTATATCTTGCTGGGTAATCTCCTGAGCCTCCAAAATGCTCTTCCCTTTAGCTAGTTCGGTAACCATGCTACCCGAGGCAATGCTGCACCCACAGCCGTCCGTCCAGAAAGAAACACTCCTAACCTTGGCATCTTTCACCTTAAGGTATATTTCCATAGTGCTGCCATGGGGATCAGTTATTCTGCCCATTCCGTCGGGCTTGGGAATCTTTCCGAGGTTCCTGGGGTTCAAAAAATGATCAATCGTCTTCTCTGAGTGGGCTCTTTTCATATCATCGATGACGGATTGCTCCAGTTCTTTGAACAGGTCATCAAGTTCGTCTGTCATTCTCTACGCACCTCTAGAAAGAGATTTCAGGGGCAACCTAACGTGGAATATGTATACTGCTATCCTGAAGTCTTTCCATTCAAAGCTGCCACGACATTGGCAAAAAGCTCAGAAACCGCATCTGAGCTATATTTCTCGATTTCTCCTTCGTCACACAACTTGGCCAACTCCGGGTCGATGGGCAACCTTCCCAAAAGAGGAGCTCCCGAAGCCTTAGCCATTTCTTCCCCCTTGCTTCTCCCGAACACTTCGAGTCTTTTGCCTGTCTCGGGCAATACAAGATAGCTCATGTTCTCTACTACTCCCAGAACTCTAACATTCATCTGTTTTGCCATTCTCACTGCCTTTTTGACTATCATCCCGGTCAATTCCTGAGGCGTAAAGACATCGATTACCCCTGAGATAGGTATCGCCTGCAGGACAGTCAACGGGGCATCTCCAGTCCCCGGCGGCAAGTCTATTATGAGGCAGTCCAGCCTGCCCCACAGGACTTCCTCCCAGAATTGCGTGATTGCCCTGGACATGAGGGGACCTCTCCAGATGACTGCTTCATCTTCAGCGGGCAGAAGCAGGTTCATGGACATGATCTCAATTCCCGATCTCGACAATACAGGCAGGATACCTGTCTCGCTGCCACCGGGACGAGCGTTCAAACCGAACATCTTGGGGATACTGGGGCCGGTTATATCGGCGTCGAGTATGCCCACGTCCTTTCCTTCCCGAGCAAAAGAAGCAGCTAATAGACTAGCCACCAGAGATTTACCGACTCCTCCCTTGCCACTCATTATGGCTACTATCTTCTCGATCTGATTAAGCTCTTTGGGCCTAGCTTCCACGAGGTCAACAGTCACTTGTTTCACGTTAGAAAGCTTGCTGACCGCTGCCACTGTCTGGTCTCTCAGCAAGTCCTGATATTGGACAGGGATGGCAGTCGAAGCCAAACTCACTTTCGCCTTACCTTCGCTAATTGTGGCACTTCGAACCAAGTTCATCTGCACGACGCTACGCGTTATTCCGGGAACAAGCACTCTGTTCAGTGCCTTCCGTAGTTTTCCCTCAATTTGATTCACCAAATCACCTCCTGCTGACAACCTGTATAGATTCATCAGCGACCTGTTTCCCGTGAACGTCTCTCCTTTATTCTATGCTTTCTATGTTTCGCCTCTCTACTCAGTAGAGAATATATGTTCTCTACCTGCCTCCTTGTTTCTTCAGGCGGCCCATCATTATCAATAACAAAATCGGCGGATCTGACCTTTTCCTCAAGAGGGTGCTGGGCTCTCATCCTGTTGCGGGCATCCTCCCGAGCAATCCCTTTTTTTTCTAATCGTCTCAATTGAGTCTGTTCACTGGCAGACACGACGACTATCTTGTCCACAGATATCGAGCGACCGACTTCGAACAACAACGGAATGTCCTTGACAACTAGAGCGTCGGAGTCATGGCTTCTGATCTCATTTGTGATTCTTTCGTCTTCCTCAAACACCTTGGGATGGACTATCTGATTCAGCTTTGCCAGCCTTCCTTTGTCGGAAAACGCCATATCGGCCAGCTTCTGCCGATTGACGGTCAGGTCCTCATTCAAAACACCTTTGCCAAAATGCTCTACTACTTCTCTCCAAGCCTGTGAGTGAGGAGAGATCACCTTCCGAGCCAGCCGGTCCCAATCGATTACATAGGCCCCCGATTCCTTGAAAAAGCTGGCTACGGTGGTCTTGCCTGTCCCGAACCCTCCTGTCAGACCAACGATAATCATTTGCTCCTTTCCCTCAGCGTTCACCTGAAGGAACGGGTTTTTCAGGCCGCTCTTGCCTTTCGGACTTTCCGCACCTTTCGGATCAAGGCCACGGCCTGGGCAGCCATTCCTTCTCCCCTGCCGATGAAGCCTAAACCGTTAGTGGTGGTGGCTTTCACCGTTACTTGTGTGGAATCTACACCCAAGGCCTGGCCAATGAATCTTCTCATCTCAAGGATGAACGGTGAAAGCTTGGGGTTTTGAGCCATAACAGTAACATCAATGTTGACCACTATGAATCCTCTGGCTTTAAGTAGTTCGCTGGTCTTGTTTAACAAGACCAGGCTGGAAATATCCTTATACTCCGGTGCCTGAGGAGAGAACAGAGTGCCTATATCACCCAAATCAGCAGCACCGCATAAGGCATCTATTACCGCATGAACTGCAACATCAGCATCGCTCCAACCCGACAGGCCTTTGCCGTAGGCTATGTGGACGCCTCCCAAAATCAGCTTTCGTCCGGGAACCAGAGGATGGCTATCCCAACCGATACCAACCCTTAATTCTTCTGTTTCCATTCTCTTGCGATGACACGCGCCAATGCCAGGTCTTCAGGTGTTGTCACCTTTATGTTTTTGTTATCCCCCAGATAGAGGTGTACTTTGTATGCTAGACGTTCCACAGCCGCGGCATCATCAGTAACCTCTGTCGTGAGGTTCTCGTAGGCCCTGCTTATGATATCAAAGCTGAATATCTGGGGGGTCTGCGCCACCCATAACCTATCACGCTGAAGTGTCTCCTTGATCAAATTCCCGTTACCAGCAAGCTTGATGGTGTCTTTAGTCGGCACTGCGGCTACAGCAGCACCGAACTCGTCGGCCACCTTCAGCCCATTCTCAATCAAATCCGGAGTCAGGAAAGGTCGAGCTCCATCATGAATCACGACCCAATCACAGTCCCTCAACTGCTTCAGCCCCTCTCGTACTGAGTCCTGTCGAAGTGGGCCACCTCGGCATAGAGTAACCTTGGACCAATTTCCCTCCTTTTTCAATTTCTGCCCTCGGGCCAAATCCTCGTCATTCAATACCAGAATTATCTGTCGAACCAATCTGCACATCTGACAGGTATCTACTGACCAAGCGAGCAAAGGTCTTCCCCTGAGAGACGCGAAGAGCTTGTTTATACCAACCATGCGCTGACTGGTTCCAGCAGCAACGACAACCACGTCTACCTTTCGAAATGCCGCATTCAAATCTCTAACCCTGCCTCCAAAAGACTGAAAGTCAAAATGACAGGCTAAGATACAAAGCCTTCTCGTTTTTGCTCGGTATCCCTGCCATCTGAGTTTAGCGTTTTACCTTCCTTTGTAAGTCCCAGTCTCAGAGCTTCAGTCACTGACCCAGCCTGGATCAACTGAACGCCGGCCAAGTCCAAGGATGGTTTGGATTTAAGGCTGGGCACAAGACAGGATTTGAAACCTAGCCTGACCGCCTCAGCGATCCTTCTTTCCAGTTGTGATACTCCTCTGAGCTCTCCATTGAGCCCGACCTCCCCTAGAGCGACCAAGCCCGAAATTGGCTTGGCGTCGCGAAAACTGGAAGCAATGGCCAAGGCAATGCCTAAATCAACCGCTGGCTCATTCACTTTTAAGCCGCCGGTGACGTTGACTATAATATCCTGGTTGAAAAGCTTCAATCCGGCGCGCTTAGTGAGCACGGCAATTATCAATAGTAACCTGTTGAAATCGACGCCGTTAGCGATGCGCCTTGGTGGAGAAAAACTGTTAGAAGTAGTCAGAGCTTGAATCTCTACCAACAAAGGCCGGTTCCCCTCCAGAGTAGGCACCACCGTTGACCCTATGGTCTCATCCTTAAATGCGGATAGGAAAACTTGAGAAGGATTATCAACTTCTACAAGTCCCTTATCGCTCATCTCAAATATTCCCACTTCGTTTGCGGGACCGAAACGGTTTTTTGCGCTGCGTAACACCCGGTAACTGCTAAACGGTTCTCCTTCGAAGTAAAGGACCACATCGACGATATGTTCCAGCGTTCCCGGACCGGCGATGGCTCCCTCTTTGGTCACATGCCCGGTGATTAACAGGGGCACATTGTTTTGCTTTGCCCACCTCTCCAGCCTCCAGGTGCATTCTCGAACCTGGGAAATACTGCCGGGCATCCCGGGCATATCGTCCAGATACATAGTCTGAATTGAATCCACAACTGCAAGTTGAGGTGAGAGTCCTTCCAGACATTCTAATACGGCAGCCAAATCGGGCTCAGAGAGAAAGTATATCCCTTTGCCCCCGATGCCCAGGCGCTCACTTCTAAGCTTAACCTGATTTACAGATTCCTCTCCAGAGATATACGCGACAACCTTGTTGCTCTCAGCCATTAAGGCGGAAATCTGGAGCAAGAGCGTTGACTTCCCTATTCCCGGTTCGCCGCCAACAAGCACCAGAGAGCCTGGAACTAAACCACCTCCTAGGACTCGATTCACTTCAGTGAAACCAAGCTGAAAGCGGGCAAAGTCACCTTTCTCTACTTGGGAGAGTTCTTGGGGTTTGTTTCCGCTAGAGTAAGAACGGGTCAGGATACTGGCCAAAGTGACTTTGGTTTCTACGAAGCTACTCCACGCTTGGCAATCAGGACAGTGTCCTAACCATTTGGAGTTTTCCCTGCCGCATTGCTGACAAACGAAGACGCTCTTGAATTTAGATTTGCCGTGATTGCTGGATTTCAAGTTTGCTGGCCAAGATAACTAATACTCGATAACGGCTAGCTTTTGCCCGGTCTTAACTATCTGCCCCGGTGAAACTGCCACCTCTATAACTGACGCTTTTGCCGGAGATAATATAGGATTTTCCATCTTCATAGCTTCTATGGTGCAGATTACACCACCCTCTTGAACTGTGTTGCCCACGGCTACCTCAACCCGTAAGATCTTTCCAGGTAACGGTGCCTCGATTACTTCTCTAGGCATATCTATACTCTCTCCTTAACCAATGGTCTCATCACAATCTTCTCCTCGACACAATCCACATCCACTGTGTCTCCAGGCAAAAATTCACCACGCAGCAAAGCCTCGGAGAGTGGATCCTCAACCAAATTCTGGATAGTGCGACGTAAGGGGCGCGCTCCAAAAACAGGGTCATAACCCTTCTTGCCCAGAAAATCCCTAGCTGCATCGGTTACTTTCAAAGTAATACTCTTCTCTTGCAGGGAACCGACAACCTGGTTAAGCATCAGGTCAACAATCTGGCGAATATGCTCTTCGCTTAGAGCATGGAACACGACCGTGGCATCAATGCGGTTAAGGAACTCAGGCCGAAATCCTTTCTTCATCTCGCCGAGCACTTGTTCCTTCATTTTCTCGTACTCCACCCGCTCTTTTCCCTCGCCCTCTATGTGGGCAGTAAAACCGAGGCTCATATGACGCTTAATAAGCTCGGCGCCAATATTGCTGGTCATGACTATGATGCTATTACGAAAATCAACCCTTCGCCCTTTGGCATCGGTCAAATGACCATCATCGAAAATCTGGAGAAGGATATTAAACACATTATAATGCGCCTTTTCGATTTCATCGAGAAGGATAGCACAATAGGACTTCCGTCTTACGGCCTCAGTTAATTGACCACCTTCCTCATAGCCAACATAACCTGGTGGTGCTCCAACCAGGCGAGCTACATTGTGAGGCTCCATGAACTCCGACATGTCAAGCCTGACCAGGGCGTCTTCGCTGCCGAACATGAACTCAGCCAGGGCTCTTACCAACTCGGTCTTGCCCACTCCGGTGGGGCCGAGGAACGTGAAGACACCGATCGGGCGTCTCGGGTCTTTTAGCCCGGCTCGAGCTCTCCTCACCGCCTTAGCCACGGTAGTTATGGCCTCATCCTGGCCAATGATGCGGCGGTGCAGAGCCTCCTCCATCTGCAAGAGGCGACTGGATTCATCGATAGTCAACTTTATGACAGGTATTCCTGTCCACATGCTGGCTACCTCAGCAATATCCTCGGACGTGACTACGGGGCGCCCTTGTTCCCGCTTAATTCGCCACTCTTTTTCCATGGTCTCGATCTTTTCAGTTAGCTGGAGCTCACGAGCACGCAGTTCGCCGGAATATTCATATTGCTGAGATGAGATCGCCGATTCTTTTTCCTTGCGTACGCTTTCCAAAGCCCGCCTTGCCTCAGATAAGCCAATGGGAGCACTACCCCGTTTAATGCGTACTCGGGAACCAGCTTCATCTACCAGGTCAATAGCCTTATCGGGTAGGAAGCGATCCGCTATATATCTGGTAGCCAGTGTAGCCGCTGTCTGTAAAGCTTCGTCGCTTATATCTAGCTGATGGAATTCTTCATATCTGTGTTTAATGCCTCGCAATATTTCCAGAGTCTCTTCCATAGTAGGTTCGGCTACCAGGATAGGCTGAAAGCGCCGCTCCAAAGCCGGGTCTTTCTCCACATATTTGCGGTAGTCGTCCAAAGTAGTGGCACCGATGCATTGAACTTCGCCACGCGACAATGAAGGCTTCAGGAGGTTAGATGCATCAACTGCACCTTCAGCCGCTCCAGCACCTACAATGGTTTGCATTTCATCAATGAATAAGATGCAATTGCCGGCAGCTTTCTCTTCCTCGATAACCTTCTTCAGTCTCTCTTCGAATTCACCACGATATTTTGTTCCTGCCACCAGAGCGCCTATATCCAGGGCTATTATCCGTTTGCCCTGCAAAACCTCCGGGACTTCCCCGGCTATTATGCGCTGGGCCAGGCCTTCAACGATAGCGGTTTTGCCTACACCTGCTTCACCTATAAGTGCAGGGTTATTCTTAGTACGACGACTCAGTATTTGAATTATCCGCTCGATTTCCTTGTGACGCCCAATAATAGGGTCGAGTTTATCTGCCCGGGCTAGAGCAGTCAGGTCAGTCCCAAGTTGGTCCAAAGTCGGCGTGCGTGTGGCCGCACGACCTGGAGTACGGGCTCGCGCGCCTTCCTGTTTGACAACTCGATTTACTTCGTCACGCGTTCGCTCCAAGGTAATACCAAAGCTTTCCAAGACGCTAAAAGCTACGCCTTCACTTTCGCGCAGTAACCCCAACAAAAGATGCTCGACGCCTATATAGCTGGAGTTAAGGCGGCGCGCCTCATCCACAGCGAACTCGATGGCCCTTTTTGCCCGAGGAGCAAGGTCAACCTCTCCCTTGGCCTCTCCCTTGGTACCCCGCCGCTCTCCTTTCCCGATGACAAATTCCACAGCGGCCTGTATCTTACTCATGGAAACGCCAAAGTTAGTCAGAACCTTGGCCGCAATTCCCAGTTCCTCCCCTGCTATTCCCAATAATATGTGCTCAGTATCAATATAGCTATGACCCAGGCGTTGTGCCTCCCCTTGAGCCCTAGTCAGTACTCTGCGAGCTCCTTCAGAAAATCTTTCAAATCCTGTGCTCATTTCAGTCCTACTCGTAATTTCGTTCTAAAGTATAGAACATACCATGGTTTCAGTCAACAAACCGCGCTTACTTGAACTGATGCTAGAATGATAATATACTATAACACTGCAAGATTACCGTTGAAGGTCAATGCAAATGCGGGTAACTGGTGGCAAAGGCAAAGGCACTCATCTGAAGACTCTTCCTAGGCGCTCCATTAGGCCCACAACCAGTGTGGCGAGGCAAGCCATATTCTCTCTTCTGGACAATAGCACCGTGAATTGGGGTTACGTTCTCGATCTATACGCTGGCAGTGGTGCTCTGGGTATCGAAGCTCTAAGCCGTAGAGCAGAATGGGTCGATTTTGTTGATTACAGAAGAAGTTGCTGTGACATTATCAGAACCAACTTGGAAAGAATAGGAGAACTGCACCGGGCGCACATTTACTGTTGTCGTGTAAGCAAAGCCATTGACTTCCTTGAAAAGAGTTATGATATTGTTTTCGTAGACCCGCCTTACTCCGACCCTTGTGGTGACAATTTATTGATCAGCCTGGCCAGATCGAAGTTACTTAGGGAGAACTCCACAATTGTGCTTTGCCACGGAAATCGCTTCCCCTTGAAGTCCGATTATGATGGCCTTCATCTTGTCAAGCAGCGCCGTTACGGTGACACTTTCATTTTCATATACCAGAAGGAGGTTTAGCTATGGTTGTAGCAGTCTATCCGGGTACGTTTGACCCACTCACCTACGGACACATGGATATCATCGAAAGAGCGGCCGGATTGTTCGGCAAGTTGATCGTTGGCATTTATGAGAATCCATCTAAGCAGCCGCTTTTCCCTCTGGAACTAAGAGTGGAGCTAGTGAAAGAAGCGGTGACTGGCTTGTCTAGTGTCGATGTCAGAGCTTTCAAAGGACTGACCGTCGATTTCATACACCAGATAGGAGGAAGAGTTATGATTCGAGGTCTGAGAGCGAATTCCGACTTCGAACGGGAATTTGAAATGGCGCTGATGAACAGAAAACTGGCGCCGGACATTGAACTACTATGCCTGATGACCAGTTCTCAGTATCAATTCCTCAGCTCTTCCTTGATTAAGGAAGTGGCCAAGTTAGGAGGTTGTCTTGAGGGCATGGTTCCTGATCATGTCGCTGCGGCGCTGAGAAAGAAGTTCTCCCTATCTATTGAAGTTGCCATTGGTAAGCCACAAAGTGTAAAATCAGTGGCCAAAGATTAAGGAGGTAATTGTAAGATGGCATACAAGATCACTGAGGAGTGCATTAGTTGTGGTGCCTGCGAGCCAGAATGCAAAAATGAGGCCATAACTGAGGGGAAGGAGATTTATATTATTGACCCTGCCAAATGCACTGAATGTATCGGTTGGTTTGAATCGTCTAAATGTGCTGAGGTTTGCCCCGTGGATTCTTGCGTTTCCGACCCTGCTCATAAGGAAACACGGGAGCAATCGTTGAACAAGTGGAAGAAACTGAACCCTGGCAAAACCCCGGCCACCACCTAGGTCAAAGCTTATCAAAGATCTCAGCGAAGAGTTGTCGCTCAGTAGTTTGTTTGCTCTCAGCGTGTCGAACGGTGAATTAGGGCGCCCCTGAGTGGCGCTGGCAGGTCGGCGCATTCTGAGCACCAATAGAGGCGTTTGCTCGCCCCAGGCGGTCAGTGAATATCCTTTACTGGAGAACCACGTCCCGCAGGTACCCGGGGAGATTTTTTACGTGACTGAAGAATGGCATCTCGCTGTATGACCTTATGGCAACGTAACACTTCCCACATTGGTTGGTTCGCGAGAAGTCTCTCATCATCTCGTTGCGCGTGGCATACTTGGTGCGGTGCAGTGAACAGGGGATTAGGCCTCCGTCGGGCATCACAACAAGAAACCTTACCCCGGCCTTACAGTTTGGCATGCATCCTTGTTCAAAGAATCGGAGAGTATCTAGGAGTGTGAGTTCGGGATTAACCAGATGAGCATTTCCTTTTCTTAGTACCATCAGTTCGTTGATGGCCTGGCGCAGGATTTCCAGGTCTTCTCCTTTGTTGAGACAATAGTCGCCATTCCCTGTTCGCAATGGAGTATATGCACTATATGATATGTCTACGCCCCATTCAATAGCCTTTTCTGCCAAGTGCAATACTTCCTTCAGATTGACTTTGGTTATAGCTGTGTTCAAGATAATATCACGAAATCCAAGCCTTGCTAGTCGGGGAAGAGTCTGTTCCAAACGTCTATAGAGACCAGGCCGGCTTCGAAACTCGTCGTGTCGCTCATCAGGAAAGTCAAGCGAGACAGAGAACTGATCCACCCCTGCTTCACGCAACTGCATGTAATTGGTCTCATTCAATAACACTCCGTTGGTAACCAATATTGCGTAATGGACCCCAGCTTGCTTTATAGCTTTGACTATGGCTGCTATATCCTTCCGTAGAAGTGGCTCACCACCGGAGATTTGTGCTGCCACTGGCTTCAAGCGCTGCGTCAAATCCCTGTACGCCTCCGCTGCAATCTGTTTTTCATCCTTTACTACTCCCCCAAGGTCACAATGCCGGCAATTGCAGTTACAGGAAAGTGTTACTTCATATGAGACCACTATAGGGTACTTAGTTATATAGTTGTGTATTCCCCCTCGCGCAATCTCAATCCCCTGTAATAGAGACATATGGGCCATTTGTTATTCTCCTATTTGAAAGCCATCACTGTACAGTTATCCATGTCGACGGCACACTCACGGAGTGCCTCAAAATCCTCTCGGCTACCACTGGGACACTCGCTGCATTCAAGAAACGAACCCATGTCACGCAGTCGTCAAAGGCGTTCAGCTTTTTTGTAGGCAGCAGCTACGGCCTTCATGAGGAGTGAACGAAAACTGCCCTCCTCCAGTTGAAGAAGAGCCTCGGTGGTAGTTCCCCCCGGCGAGGTGACCAGGTTCCTCAAATCAGCAGGGTGTTTGCCCGTCTTCTCGACAGTGTGTGCGGAGCCAAGTATAGTCTGCATCACCAACGTTTGAGCCATATCCCGGGGCAAGCCAATATGGACACCGGCATCAACAAATGCCTCGATGAACAGAAAGACGTAAGCCGGGCCACTGGCGCTTACGGCAGTAGCCATATTCATGTATTTCTCATCGGTGACACAGATCTCTTTACCAAGGGCGCCTAGTACGGTCCTAGCCAAGTTCCTTTGCTCCTGGTCAACCTCAGCGGTCGCTGTCCACATGGTCATTCCCTCGCCAATTTGTGCCGGCGTATTCGGCATGGCTCGGATCAAACAGGAATGGCCCAAACCTTGGCCCAGATTGGCTATCGTGGCGCCAGCTACTATAGATAAGATCACCTGGTTCGGGGCTAAGCCTTTTATCTCACCCATGACTTGAGTCAGATTCTGGGGTTTTACCGCTAGGATGATCAGGTCAGCATTCTTGGCGGCCTCTCTATTATCGGCTACGGTATTGACTCCGTATTCTTTCCTCAACAATTCGCGGCGCACCTGACTAACGTCGCTGACTACCATATCTTGTGACGCAACCACGTTTTTCGTCAGAAGACATCTAATCATCGCTTCTCCCATAGCCCCCCCACCGATGAATGCCATTTTCAGTCTCTTCTTTTCCATGTTCTCCCTCCTTTCCATTATCATGTAACTACAATGTTCACTACTCGCTTCGGGATATAGATGACCCTGGCGAGGCTCTTGTCACAAATGTAAGCCCTTACTCGGTCTCGACCCAGCGCTAGCTCCTTGGCCTCGACTTCACTTATGGAGGCAGGTACAAGCACCTTATCGCGCAGTTTGCCATTTACCTGGATCACCAAAGTAACCTCCTCTTCCCTGGCTAGTTCTTCGTCATACTTCGGCCATGGTTGGTTATGAATGCTGTAGGAATGCCCGGTCTTGCTCCACAACTCCTCGGCAAGGTGCGGAGCAACGGGAGCAAGGAGAAGCAGAAAGTTGCCGATACACTCTCGCCACAAAGAATCTGACACTGTCCCACTCTCTTTAACTCTGGATAGGTAGTTGCTGAATTCCATAAGACCAGACAGGACGGTGTTGAAGCGAAACTTCTCCAGGTCGGCGGTCACGTCTTTGATTGTCTTGTGAGTTATATGAACGAATTCTCTTTCAGTTTCATGACTAACAACACGGCCGGCATAATCCGTTGTCACCAAGCTCCACACACGATTCAGCCAGCGGCTGATGCCCACGATGCCTCTATCATTCCATTCACCCCCAAGCTCCCAGGGACCGACAAACATGAGATACCCACGAACGGCGTCGGCCCCTAGCTTAGCCACATATTCGTCAGGCGCAATCACATTGCCTCTAGATTTGCTCATCTTGTCACCACGATAGATTATTGTTCCCTGGTTGAACAGACGGACGAACGGCTCGTCAAAGTCAATCAGTCCCATATCTTTCAGTGCTTTTATGAAGAAACGGGCGTAGAAAAGATGCATGACCGCATGCTCGGCACCTCCCATATACACATCCACAGGCAACCAATGCTTCACTTTGGCAGCATCAAAAGAGGCACTTCTCGTTTTGGGACTGGTGTATCTCAAGAAATACCAGGACGAACACATGAAGGTATCCATGGTATCGGTCTCTCTCCGCCCAGGGCCCGAGCATTTAGGGCAGGTCGTATTGACAAATGACTGGCAGTATTTCAAGGGAGATTCGCCGGTTGGTTTGAATTCTGCATCGGGAGGAAGCAAGACGGGCAAATCCTCCTCGGGCACGGGAACAATGCCACACTTGTCACAATAGATGATGGGGATAGGTGCTCCCCAGTACCTTTGCCTGGAGATAAGCCAATCGCGAAGGTGGTAGACAATTGTCCGTTTGCCCAACCCTCTCTTCTCTAACAAAGCACAGATAGCTTTATATCCTTCTTCGCTAGATAAACCGCTGAACTCCCCGGAATTCACCATTGCGCCCGCGCCGGCGTATGCTTCTCTCAATTCTTCACCAGTCCAGCCAGGTGGCGCAATAACAGTCCGCACGGGTAACTTGAACTTCTTGGCGAACTCCAAATCTCGCTGATCGTGTGCAGGCACTGCCATCACTGCTCCCGTGCCGTAGGTCGGCAGTACATAATCAGCAATCCAAATGGGAACTCTCTCTCCGTTTACTGGATTAACAACGTGGCTTCCTAGAAAGACTCCCGTCTTCTCTCTCTCGACTGCCACCCGTTCGTACTCAGTTTGTCGTCGACACCAGGCAATATACTCGTCCACCTCAGCCTTGTGTTCTGGCCTCGTCAATCGAGGAACCAAGGGATGCTCCGGAGCCAAGAGGAAGAAGGTCACCCCAAAAATAGTGTCTGGCCGGGTAGTGAACACTCTTATGTCTTTCTGTTCCATTCGCTCGTCGTCTAGGCGGAAGCAGATTTCCGCCCCCTCGCTCTTGCCCACCCAGTTCTTCTGCATTGTCTTTATCCGCTCCGGCCAATCGAGACGACTATGATCGAGCAATTTTTCAGCGTATTCAGTAATTCTGAAAAACCATTGCTCCAGCTCTTTTTTGGTCACTGGCGTACTGCACCTCTCGCAAACACCTTCCCCTACTACTTGCTCATTAGCCAGCACTGTCTGACATCTGGGACACCAATTGACCGGTGCCTTAGCTCGATAGGCGAGACCAGCCTCATAGAATTTGAGGAAAAACCACTGTGTCCATTTGTAATAGCTAGGCAGACAGGTGATTACTTCACGGCTCCAGTCATATACTGCCCCCACACTCTTGAGTTGACGACGCATGTTGTCTATGTTTCTCATCGTCCAGTCATAAGGGTGAATTCCATGGCTGATGGCTGCATTTTCGGCAGGCAACCCAAAGGCATCAAAACCCATCGGATGAAGCACATTGTAGCCCTGCATCCTCTTGAATCTGGCATAGGCATCTGCAGGGGCCAGGGCATACCAATGACCAATGTGAAGATCTCCTGAGGTATACGGAAACATGGTCAGGGCGTAAAATTTTCGGCGGCTATCGTCTTCCCTAACGTCATAAATATGGTCAGCTGCCCACTTGTCCCGCCATCTTTCTTCGATTTCCTGAGCATTATACTTTTGGGTCATATTCGCTAAAGTCTAACCCAAGTCAGGGCGGATTAAAAGTCCCTCGCAGTTATGGCAAATCGACGCGGTACATGGAAAAGGGGAGGGATGTGCAGAAGACACCACCATGTTGTGCTGAACAACAGAAGAGAGATCCTCCCAGGAGCGTGGCGATAAAAGTCGGAAAGAACTCAAGGCCTACAAGCTGGAGTATTTGCTATCCCGCCAAACCCGATTACTCGACGCATCGTTGTTAAAAAACCACAAATATGTTGGGGAGAAGGCCCCAAATTCCCTCAGGCGGTATTGAATCCGACACATGCGAACAGGAAGGCTTGAGCAACGCTGTTTGTGAGACAACAAGCTCTCCACTTCCGACCTTTGGGGGTCGACCCAAACCCAGACCTCTACCTTCCAGGATACAACTATCCCGTCGGAGTCCTTGCTCTCTCGTCTCTCGAGTTCACGCAACCATAGGCGACATCGCCGCCAACGCGTGAGCACTCAAGACCCGGTGACCGTCGTGGATATCTAGCGTTTCTCTATCCGGAATACTTTTGTGCCGCACACAGGACAGACACCTTGAGTGGCCGGTCTGCGATTCTTGAGCATAACCCGCCG
>CAYGWI010000010.1:0-17446 GCA_964353715.1 uncultured Dehalococcoidales bacterium
AATCCGACCTTGCGATGAACGGGAAAGACAGACATCTTCGATATGACTCGCATGCGCGCTGCCTCAATCAGTGCCGACACGTTTTCTGTTGCTTCAAGCTCGCACCACTAGTAAAATAACAGTCTCTGAGAGTCAAATGGCAAAAATCCGAGTAGGCACCTGCTCTTGGACTGATCCGACACTGCTGAGTTCCGGACGTTTCTATCCTGACTCTGCGCGCTCGGCCGAAGCCCGTCTTCAATACTACGCCAGCCAGTTCAACATAGTCGAAGTGGATAGCAGTTACTACGCGTTGCCCAACGAGAGAAATAGTTATCTGTGGGCAGAGCGGACACCCGATGACTTCGTGTTCGATTTCAAGGCTTTCAGAATATTTACTCAGCACCCGACACCTGTCAATTCCCTGCCCAAGAACATACGGAACGAACTGACTTCGGAACTGCAGGGAAAAGCCAACATATATTATCGTGACCTTCCGGCTGAACTAGTTGATGAATTATGGCAAAGATTCGAGAGTGCGCTGCTACCCCTGGATACGGTTGGCAAGCTGGGCGTTGTGCTCTTCCAGTTTCCACCCTGGTTTTATCCTGGCTCGCAGCAACTCGACTACATTGAGATGTGCAAGGCAAAACTGAAGCAGTATCGGCTTGCCGCGGAGTTCAGAAACAACGTGTGGCTGAGTGAAAAGAATCGCGCCGCGACCTTCGATTTTCTCAGGCGCAACGACTTGCCATTTGTGTGCGTGGACGAGCCACAGGGCTTCAAATCAAGTGTGCCTCCTGTCGCTGAAGTGACTTCCAACATCGGGCTGGTCCGCTTCCATGGCAGGAACACCGAGACATGGGAAAAGAAAGGCATCGGCCCGGCCGAACGTTTCAATTATCTCTACAGCGAAGAAGAGCTCCAACCCTGGGCCGCCAAGATCGCTGAAATCTCGAAACAAACCAGCCAGATGCATGTCTTATTCAACAACTGCTACCAGGACAAAGCTGTTGTAAATGCCAGACAAATGTGTTTCATGCTCGGTTCTGGCGCTAGCCCGCAAATGGCCGAAGAATAGGACACCCGGAGTGCCCCGGCATCTGACTCCTGCAATTACACAGCGGCCCGCATTATCTGACTCGGGCAAATCCTGCTCGCCTCGTTACCTCTGAGGCTACAATCTGGCAATTTGTCATGTCTGAGCCCAAATACTCATCGGTGGGGAATACTATGCTATAATCGCCAGATGATAAGAATAACAATTGACTGACTCCAACCACTGCAAATGCGCAAAGGAGAGAGATGCGTTTCAAATGTGTTACCTGTGGAATTGAATTCGCTACTATAGAGCAGCTAGCCAGCCACAAGAAACAGCACCAGGCTGGTCCAAGAAGCTCCCCAGGAGTAATCTGCCTCGGTTGTGGCAAAGGCATCCCTTTGGAGCCATCTAAAGCTAACTACCGCGGGCCGCTCACTTGCCCCAACTGTGGACGGACAATGACTATTGTCACAGAAGGCGGTGAAATAGTTACAGCCAGGCTTGGCTAGAAAGGGCACTGCGATATCTGTGCCAATCTGCTTTCCTACTTTGTTCACTTGTTGGTGCCTAGGTCGGAGATTTCTTCAGCACGGCGTTGGTCACTTCTTGGCCATTCCCACGGTAATAGACAATCTCCATCTGGTCACCAATCTGATGAGAACCTACGACTGAGACTAACTCTTCGCTTGTGCTGATATCCTCGTCGCCTATCTTGGTAATAACATCACCTGCTCGTAATCCAGCCTTATCTGCCGGGCTATCGTTAGTAACGCTGGTAACGAGTGCGCCGGTGTCGACTGAGAGGTCGTAGTAATGCTGGATAGTAGAGGTGACGGTGGTCACTTCCACCCCAAGCCAGGGTTGGACTACCTTTCCTTCTGTTATCAGGCTCTGCACTACTGGAATGGCAGTATCGGTACTTATGGCGAAGCCTATGTTCTCGGCATTGCTGGCAATAGCTACGTTGATACCTACTACCTGACCTGCCATGTTCACCAGCGGCCCGCCACTATTACCCGCGTTAATGGCCGCATCAGTTTGAATAATGTCGTTGAGCACCGCACCGGTGTCCAGTTCAATGGAGCGTCCCACGTTGCTGACTACTCCGAGAGTCCAGGTAGGACCTCCCGGCAAAGCCAAGGCATTTCCCACAGCCACCACGGAGTCAAGGACGCTGAGCTGCTCCAGAGAGTCACTCAGAAAGTGCAAGTAGTCCAGATTACTGGCGTCAATTTTCACTACGGCCAGATCAGGCTGCGCGTCTGTACCTACCATAGTTGCCTCGTAGGTACTCCCATTGCTCAGGGTGACTGTTACCTTGTTCGCATCCTCGACCACGTGGTTGTTGGTCACAATGTAGCCCTCCGGGCTGATTATTATCCCACTCCCCGCTCCTGTCTGGGGGACCGCTTGCCAGAACCAATTGTAGCTCACCGTTTCAGTAACAATGGAAACCACAGCGGGAGCCACCGTTGCCACTAACTCCTGAGTACTAAGCTGCGGGCCGATTTCTTCGTCGACGTACACATATCCTGAGGCAAGGCTAGTAGAGTCATGTATGGTGTTGGCGACAACCAAGCTGATACCAACAACCAAAAGGACAGCTATTAGAATATATTTTAGCTTAGCCATTTATTACCTCCATCCAAAGGAGAGGGGGCAAGACGTACCACCTCTCCAGACAAGTTCGGCTTTCGCTGGCTTATTAAGCGCCTAGCTCATGGGGTGGCATCGGGGGCACAACACGGACCAACCCCAATCTGAAAAACACGAGCAAGCTTGCCAAGTCCTGGTAACGGTAGTTTGATTTCGGGCCGGGACTGCCACCATTGCAGGTACTGGTCAGCTTCTTCCTGGGTTATCTCGCCCTTGTTCACCAGGTTCTGCAGCCACTTTTCTAGAGCTTCATCTCGCATCTCGCTTTGGGCCTGCTTCACAGCGTCTTTCAGTTGCTGTTGGTCAATGGCTACACCCGTCTTCTCTTCGTAGATGGCACAGACTCTATCCAGAAACGCCTGGAACCGATCGGCCAGCCGGCTCTGGTCCTCAGCATTGGTTGTGTTGTCGCTCCCGGCGACAACCACTCCCCCCACTACACCTCCAATCAGAAGTACGGACACCACCACGACCGGAATGAACCACTTTCGTTTCCACATTGTCATATCCCTCCTTTCTGTTTCTTTTGCACTGATGGGGATGTGTCTCCTTATCAGATGCTATATCGACCTTCTCTCCTTAATAGACGCGTCCCTTTTCCTTTCACAGTTAGTCCTCATCAGCGCAAATCCAGCTTATCACAGCGACATGAACCCACCATGAACCGGGAGTGAACGACAGAAAAAGCATTCAAGTGACCCGTTTCATCCCATGTTCATCTTGGTGTAATATAATTCGTTTCGAGAGTTTGTCATGCGAATTTTGGTTGTGGATGATGACCGGCGACTCTGCGCCGTCATAAAACGGGGGCTCCTGGAAGAGGCCTACGCCGTTGACCTCGCCTACGACGGAGAGGAGGGAGCATACCTTGCCGAGGTCAATCCGTATGACCTCGTCATCCTCGACATCATGTTGCCCAATAAAGATGGCATCCAAGTTTGCCACGAGCTTCGAGCCAAGAAGGTCAATACTCCCATTCTGATGTTGACGGCCAAAGACACTGTAGAGGACCGGGTCAAAGGGCTGGATACAGGAGCCGATGATTATTTGGTCAAACCCTTTGCTTTTAGTGAGCTTCTGGCCCGTGTCCGGGCACTCTTGCGGCGAGAGGGCATGTTGAAATCGCCCGAGCTTCGGGTAGGAGACCTCATTCTGAACACTCTTACCCGCCAGGTCTGGCGAGGACAACGACCCATTGAGTTGACCACTAAGGAATACGTCATCCTGGAGTACTTGATGCGCCATCCCAATGCGGTAGTCACGCGCACCATGATCGAAGAACATGCCTGGGACTACGATTTCGATAGCCTGTCCAATCTGGTAGATGTCTATATTCGCAGACTGCGGCGCAAGATTGACGACGAAAAGGACGATGGCCTGATTCAGACAGTGAGAGGGGCCGGGTATCGGCTGAAAGCACCATGAGCTTCATCCATAGCATCAAATTCCGATTTACCATATGGTACCTGTTGGTGCTGGCAGTTCTGCTGATTGCACTCAGCGGCGGGGTGTATTTCTATCTCTCGCGAAACCTCTATCGGAGTCTGGACCGTGCGCTGGCAATACGTTCCACGCAGCTATGCAGTATTCAAGATATTCTGGAAAGCATCAGGCAAGGAGAATTCCAGGAGCAGTTAGGGGAAATCGTCATACTGTACTTCTACTCTGGCGACCAATTGGTAGAGGTATCTGCACCGGGGATAGGTGTTTCCCTGAGTCCCGAATTCGTATCGAAAACCATTGCTGGCAGCAGTGCCTTTACCACCAGCCAGACAGCCGAAGGCGAAACACTGCGTCTCGTGGCTGTCTCTATCAACCTTAGCATGCTGGGACCGCCACCAGGCATCCAGCCAGCTGCGCTGGTCATCGGTCGCTCGACAAGACAGCTAGAGAACATACTGGCCAGATTGGTAGGTACCCTTGGGATTGCTGTTCTGCTCACACTGGCACTAGCTGCCGGGGGTGGCATATTCCTGGCCCGCCGGGCGCTGAAGCCAGTGGACAAGATTGCCCGGACAGCACAGGAAATCGAGGAAAGCGACCTGAGCCGAAGGATCAACGTGAATGGCAAGGACGAATTGGGCAGGCTGGCAGCGACACTGAACGCAATGATTGCGCGATTGGAAAAAGCGTTCCAGCGCCAGAGGCAATTCACCAGTGATGCTTCGCATGAGCTGCGTGCCCCCCTGGCGGTAATTGAAGCTGAATCCTCCCTGGCGCTACAGAAGGAAAGACCATCAACCGACTACAAACAATCTTTGGAGACCATTTCTCAGGAGGCAAAGCAGATGTCTTCCCTCATTGACCAATTGCTTACCCTGGCTCGCGCTGACGCCGGAAAAGAACAATGGAACTTCACGGAAGTCAGTCTTGACAAGCTCATAACTAACTTGAGCGGGGATGTCGAGATTCTCTGTCAGGAAAAGGGACTCACTTTCCAGTTAGGCCAGACTGAGGATGTGATTGTGAAAGGCGATGGAGTCAGGCTGAGGGAACTATTCATGAACCTTTTGAACAATGCCGTCAGATACACTCCTGCTCCCGGGACTGTGTCCGTCTCACTCCGCCGCGAAGGGCAGATGGCCGCAGTGGCCATCAAGGATACCGGGGTGGGCATCCCGCCGGAAGACATACCTTTCATCTTTGAACGGTTCTACCGGGTTGACAAATCTCGCTCGCGCTCTGACGGAGGTACCGGCCTGGGATTGGCGATATCCCGGCATATCGCAGAGGCTCACGGCGGAAAGATAGAAGTGGAAAGCCAGGCCGGGAAGGGAAGCACCTTTTCAGTATGGCTTCCCTTGTTGTCCGCCTAGTTTTTGCCTGTATTACCAGCCACTTCACTCCATATGGATGCGGAAAAAGTCGCTGGTTCAACGAGTTTATGAAAGGCTGCGTTTATCTTCTTCATGCTTTCATCCGAAAAGATTCGATTATTGATCTCTTCTAGTTTTGCCAGATTCTCGTACTCCCACATCTCTACATACATACCAGCGGGTTGTCCAAAATCCTGCTTATACAGTTTCCACGACTTCACTCCTTTGAAAAGCTGTGGGTGACTCTTCTTGAATTTGAGAAACTCGCCCAGCAATGCAGTAAACTCCATCGTCTTCCCTACGCGGACAACATACTTTTCTGCCACAATAATGCTCATGAATCAACCCTCCTTCTTCCTTCTTATTACAGCGATTCTACCACCGACGCTAGACAGGCACAAGCGATCATATCTTCTGTAACATGCAGACGTGGAACGCAGAGAGGATGTTCAATCTGGGAAACGCATGCAAAAAGTAGTATCATCACCACCCTGCGCGCGGCTAGGTCAGTAGACCAAGAGACAGAACACGAGCAAGGAAGACAATATTGATTCGCGATAGAGAGATTACCAGAGGCTGTGTCCGCCGCCGTTGAGGACGCGTTCTTGGGCAAACTCCAAGCTAGGACCCTCGCGGCAGTTGGCAATCTGCGATACAAGGACGTATTCCTCGCGCGTCTACATACTGTTCCGTTCTATGCAGACTGTGTGCTTCGCATAAACATGTTTGCTATAATAAAGAACACTATGTATATGGTCGCTCACTAAATGAATTGCAGTGAACACTCTCAGTGTGTAGAGGTGAAGCCCATGCTTAAACGTCTCAACGTCGCCAACGTCCCGGCTCTGGTCGGCATCGTGGGGCCTCTCGTAGTGATTGTCGGTGACCTCACAGCGTCTCTATCTGTCCCGGGCTACAGCCCGATTCGCGATTCAGTCAGCAGCTTCGCGTTGACTTCCCTGGGCTGGCTGCAATCGATTTGCTTTCTGGCTATGGGCTTGTTACTGGTGATCTTCGCGGGTGGACTCTATTTCGCCATACGAAGAGCGCGGGGTTTCCACGCCGGTATCACGGTGATCGCTCTCTGCGGCTTCGTGTTGATGTTGATTGCCACTTTTCATATGGACCACCCCGGGGCTCCACCCATTGATGGAATAATCCACACGATAGCGTCTTATGGACTTGGCCTGTTGTTCCCCATCGCTGTTCTGTCGCTTTCAGCCAGCATCAAAGGGACCCCGAATTGGAAAGGAATCTTTGTCTGTACCCTGATTGCCGGCGTCCTGGCCTTCGGCCTGATAATCGGGGCGATCTTCGGTGACCAGAGAGGCTGGTTCGGTCTGTACGAGCGAATCATCATACTTAACGCGCTAGTCTGGGTCGAAGTAGTGGCAATCCATTGGCTACGCTTGTTGCTGAAGCAGGAGTCGAAGCTTCAGTCTTCGAAGAGTGGCGCAAACGGAGGAACATTATGAACAAAAGCAGTTCGGTGTTAGTCTTGTCGATTCTAAACTTGCTCGGCTTTCTTGGTACCGTTGTCGTCAATGCACTGGCCAATATCCTCCCCATAAATGACATAACGACCGGCGAACTATCTGACCTGTATCCGAATTTATTCGTGCCAGCGGGACTGACTTTCGCAATTTGGGGACTAATCTATGTATTACTCGCTATCTTCGTCATATATCAATTGATACCCTCTGTCAGAAGAGACCCCCAGAAGATCGAGTTCGTCCAAAGAATCGGGCCGCTATTCTTTATTTCCTGCCTCGCCAACATCGGCTGGATATTAGCCTGGCACAATCAAGTGCTCCCCCTATCGCTGGTCATGATGCTGGTGCTGCTGGGCTGTCTGCTAGCAATCTACGTGAGGTTGAACATTGGCAAATCGCAGGCACCGAAAGCTCAAAGATATTTGGTGCATCTTCCTTTCAGTGTCTACCTCGGCTGGATTACCATAGCCACGATTGCCAATGTCACCGCTCTGCTGGTTAGCAACGGATGGGGTCTTGATCAGCAGCAATTGTGGGCAGTAGCCGTGATTATTGTGGGTATTGCCATCGCATTATCCGTGCTCTTCACCCGGAAAGACATCTATTACTCCCTTGTGGTTGATTGGGCATTGCTCGGGATACTGCTAAAACGACTTTCAGCTACAACGCCCGCTCAAAGCGTAGTAGTCATTACGATTGTTGGCCTGGTACTTATTAGCGGCGGAATCATAGCTCAGATGATAAGGAAAAGGGCTTATTAGTCAGGATATCGGTATATCTGATTTCACCAATGCTGGCAGCCACCGCAACCAACAAGTAGCATTAGAGCGTATTGTTGCTTCAGTCTCTTAGCTTTCCCTTTGCACTCCGAGACAGTTTGCTTACAACCTCGAGCGTAAAAGCAGGGACTGTTATTATCGAAGTGATATAATCACTTATAGCTTCAGCAGACGGCACGACAAATCAATGATGCTCGAAAAAGAACGAAACCTTTTGCTCGCTACGTTAACAGGAAATCCCGATACAGTTATCTCGATTCATGTACTAACACGGGGTGACTGCAATGTCTACATGTCTGGCAACCAACGTCTTGGGTCAGTGGCCGTTCTCCAACCGAAAGAGCTGCCATCAGAACCGACTGGTTTTGGTTCGGACGCCAATGCTTTATGGCAACAGCTCACTCAGGCGAAAGGCTGGCAATGTATTCTGGTAGACAAAGAAGTTGCGCTTCCGCTTGGAGAAATCATTTCGAGCCAATTGAAAACGCCAGTCAGTTTCCTGGATGATATCTATCACATCCCGAGGGCGCAAGTCTTGCCTTTCGAAAACGAGTCAGTTCGCTGGTTGACGCTTGACGACCTCACGCTGCTGGAGAAATTACCTCCTGAGGCACAGCCAATTGGATTCTGGGGAGATCTCCGGACATCGCTGACAAAAGGACTGGCAGCGGGTGCGATTGTCGAAGGCAAGGTCGTGGCCACTTCCTTTGTCGCTGCTCGTGGACAGCGATATACCGATATCGGCGTCTATGTCCTGGAGAATTATAGACGGCGTGGTCTAGCCACAGCTGCTGCTTCGCTTGTTGCACGATCAGCGCAAAGGGATGGGCTAGTCCCGGTTTGGAGCTGTGGTTCGCATAATCTCCCTTCGCTCAAACTTGCCCGGAACCTAGGATTTATCGAGGTTTCGAAGCAAACATATGTCATCATAGAGAAGCATCTTGCAGACGTCTTGAGCCGGACATATCCTGTGCACAATGAAAGAGAGACTAAAGCCATTGAATAAAGCAGTTCACTGAGGCCCTAGCTGTGTGCTAATATAATATGCCAAGCTATAAGATGATCATCGCTGTTATCGGGAATTCCTCCTGCTCCCCAGAAGAAGCCAAACTGGCAGGGAGTGTCGGTGAATTGCTGGCCCAGCGGGGCGCCACCATTATCTGCGGTGGCCTGAGCTGCGTTATGGAAGCTGCTTGTCGCGGGGCTAAGACAAAAGGTGGCTTGACCGTGGGCATTTTGCCCGGACAAGATTCAAGCACGGCCAACGCCTGCGTAGATATTCCTGTGGTTACCGGCATAGGTGAGGCGCGAAATCTCGCTGTCGTGAAGTCAGCCCGGGCAGTGATTGCCATCGGAGGAAGCTATGGCACGCTAAGCGAAATCGCTTATGCTTTAAAGGGTAATATCCCTGTGATAGGCTTGAATACCTGGTCGCTGTCACGCAATGGCCAAGAGGATGACTCCATAATCAGAGTCCAGAGCGCTGCCGAGGCAGTGGACAAAGCAATTTCTTTGGCATTGACACAGGCTATAGTGGATGGAATCCGTTCAAAGTTAGGAGAAGGTGTAAATATAGGAATTAAGAAAACCAAACAGTATTGGTCGATTTATGCGAACGGAGAAAAGCTAATCTGGCTCTTCCCCGGCAGAGCACTTGTAACAGTCGGGAAACCAATCACAAGTGCTAAGGGTAACGAAACTTCTGAGAAGATTACGAGCGTTAAGAGTAAAATGCAAATACCTATGGCATTGGGGAAAATAGTCAAAATCTATGGGGAAAAGAAGCTGTCGTGACAAGGAGTTAGCCGTAAAGTGCCCTCGCAAATAGCAAGTATTAAAAGCGTAAGAGCCAGAGAGATTCTCGATTCGCGTGGCAATCCTACCGTAGAAGCAGAGGTCGTATTAGCTGATGGTACCGTAGGTATCGCCTCCGTCCCCTCAGGGGCGAGCACCGGAAAATACGAGGCTGTGGAACTTCGAGATGGCGACAGAAGTAGATACAGGGGACTCGGCGTTATCAAAGCCATAGAACACGTAAATACAGAAATCGCCTCAGCGATAGCAGGCATGTCTGTGTTAGAGCAGACGGCTATCGACCAGCGATTAATTGAACTTGATGGCACTGCTAACAAATCCCGGCTGGGCGCCAATGCCATACTGGCGACATCTCTTGCCGTAGCCAAGGCTGCAGCTAGCTTCCGACACGTCCCTTTGTACCGGTATTTGGGAGGGGCAAGAGCTAAACAGCTACCTGTCCCCATGCTAAATATCCTCAATGGTGGTAAGCATGCCTCGGGTTCTGTCGATTTTCAGGAATTCATGATAGTACCAGTGGGCGCCTCCAACTTCCGCAAAGCCATGCAAATGAGCAGCGAAGTGTATCATTCCCTGCGCAAAGTGCTTGAAGACCAAACACTAAGCACCAATGTGGGAGATGAGGGTGGCTTTGCTCCCCAGCTCTCTTCCAATAAAGATGCACTGGAACTGATACTAGCAGCTATTGACAGGGCCGGCTATGAACCTGGCGAGGATTTGTTCATCGCGCTGGACCCAGCAGCCAGTACTTTCTATGAAGATGGCAAATACGTCCTCTCTCGAGAGGGTGTTACCTTCAGTCCCACGGAAATGATTGATTATTATGTTAAATTAGTCTCGCATTACCCTATCATTAGCATCGAGGATGGCCTCGCTGAGGATGATTGGGCAAACTGGCTGTCGCTCACCGCTCGACTGGGAAAGAAGATTCAAATTGTGGGCGATGACCTTTATGCCACCAACATGAAGCGCCTGGAGAAGGGCACGGCCCAGAAGGCTTCCAATTCAATCCTTGTCAAGGTAAATCAGATAGGCACGCTCAGTGAAACACTAGCTGTTATCGAGAGGGCTCGCCAGGCGGGCTGGACAACCATTGTCAGTCACAGGTCTGGCGAAACCGAGGATACTACTATTGCCGATCTGGCAGTAGCCAGCAATGCCGGATTTATCAAATCTGGTGCCCCTTGCCGCAGCGAGAGACTGGCTAAATACAATCGTCTCCTCAGGATAGAAGAGGAGTTAGGAAAGGCTGCACACTACCCTGGCAAAAGAGTATTATATAATTTAGAGAGGATCGAATAATGCGTGTATTGGACGGTGTTCACCAACTAAAGAGTCCTGGTCCTGCAAGCGGATCATTGTCTACCAACGTCTATGTAGTTGAAGGCGGTGATGGACATATCCTGGTCGACAGTGGTTGGGATACCCAGGAATCTCTGTGGGCCCTCCAGGAGGGGACGAAGGCATCTAATCTCAAACTCCGAGACATCAAGAAAGTGGTTGTCACCCATATCCATCCTGATCATTACGGATTATCAGGTAAGATAAAACAGGTTTGCGGGGCCCAGGTAGCAATTCACAGAATTGATGCCGGCTTTATCTCTCCCAGGTACAAAGATTTCGCCGACCTCCTTCAAAAGACTGAAGAACTGCTGCGACAGAATGGTGTCCCTCAGGACGAACTGCCTCAGCTAAAAGAGGCTTCGTTATGGATGAACAAATATGTTACCCCGGATTCGCCTGACGTTATGCTAGAGGATCGCGACATAATCTCCAACGATTCTTTTGAATTTCAGGTGTTGTGGACGCCAGGGCACTCGCCAGGTCATATCTGCCTTTATGAAAAAGAGAAGAAGTTTATTCTTACTGGTGACCACGTCCTGTATGAGACCACTCCCCACGTTGGCTACAATCCCCTCTCCGGCGATAACCCACTAGGCGAATATATTTCTTCCCTCAAGAAACTACAGAGCCTCAAGGTTAGTTTCGTACTCCCGGGCCACGGGCCGCTGTTCAATGCCCTGGGGCTGAGAATAGAAAAGATACTCGAGCACCATGAACACAGGAGGAGAGCTATCTTGAAGTCTTTGCGCGACGGTCTGAAGACAGCCTACGAGATAGCTCAGAAGATCCCGTGGATGACCGACAGAGGAGGCATCGCGTTTCGGGATTTGCCAGTCTGGGATAAGCGAATGGCTGTCACCGAGACCCTGGCTCACCTTAAGCTCTTGACGGAGGAGGGAGGGGTGAGCAACGTCGCTATGGATGGTGCCTCCTTGTATATAGCCAAAGACTAAACTTCGTAGCCCGCTCCCGTGAGGAGACAGAAATGATGTGACAGCACAAATTAACCAAGAAGGAGGAGATGAGTAATGGCAACTAAAGTGGGAATCAATGGTTTCGGGCGTATTGGCAGGTTAGCTCTGAAGGCAATCATCGAGCGTTGTGGCGGCAAGGTGGAGGTAGCGGCAGTGAATGATCTTACCGATGCCAAGACCAACGCCCATCTTTTTAAGTACGACAGCAACTATGGCATCTATTCCGGTAAGGTGGAAGCTAAAGACGATGACATCGTCGTTGACGGGAGGAAAATAAAGGTCCTGGCTGAGCGTGACCCGGCCAAAATTCCCTGGCGAGACTACGGAGTGGATATTGTGATTGAATCTACCGGGCTTTTCACCAAGGCCAGCAAGGCTGCTGCCCATCTTCAAGGCGGTGCCAAGAAAGTAGTTATTTCCGCACCGGCTGAAGAAGAAGATATATCTATTGTCCTCGGCGTCAATGAGGAGCAATACGACCCGGCTAAGCACCGCATTATATCCAACGGCTCCTGCACCACTAACTGCATTGCTCCGGTGGTCAAAGTCCTTCACCGGAACTTTGGGATAATTCACGGCTTCATGACTACTGTCCACGCCTATACCAACGACCAGAAGATACTGGACGTGTTTCACCGCGATCTGCGCCGGGCCCGGTCTGCCGGCACCAATATCATCCCCACTACTACCGGTGCTGCTAAGGTCGTGGGTGTGGTCATTCCGGAACTTCAGGGGAAGTTACACGGCATTGCCCTCAGGGTACCCGTTTCGGTGGTATCTGTCGTGGACTTCGTCGCTGATTTGAAGCGGAAGGCAAGCGCCGAAGAGATCAACGCAGCCTTTCGCAAGGCTGCCGACGGAGAGCTCAAGGAGATTCTGGAGTATTGCGACCAGCCACTGGTGAGCTCAGATTTCAAGGGCAACCCTGCCAGTGCCATCTTCGATGCCCTGAGCACCATGGTCATTGATGGCAACCTGGTAAAGGTACTGGCCTGGTATGACAACGAGTGGGGCTATAGCTGTCGCCTTGCTGACCTTGTGGCTCATATCATTAGGAAGGGATTATAACTCCCCAACTTCTCTCTTGGGAGGATAGAGTTGTCTAAATAGTGTAGTTGCCCAATTTATCGGGCGATCATGCTTGATAAATCAAGCAACTACAGAAATTCGGGGACAAGACTAAGGAAGGGAAACACAATGCATGTCAGTGTGTGTCAAATCGAGCTTCGCCTCCCGGAGAACCAGTCCCTTAAGGGCAAGAGGCAGGTAATTAAGTCCATCATTACACGGCTACAGAATAAGTTCAATGTCTCCGTAGCCGAGGTTGATAACCAGGACTTATGGCAGTTATCCACCTTAGGGGTAGCTTGTGTCAGCAATCACAGAAGGCATGCTGACGAGACCCTGGCCAATGTCGTCAAGTTCGTCGTCCAGAACTACCCCGATGTGGAGCTGTTGAACTCAGAAATAGAAACCTTTCCCTGATGGACGCCGCTGCCTTTCTTCATCACCTACTCGGCCTAACTGATTACAGCCAGCAGATCGTCCACATCGAACGGATTTCTCATCAAGGCGCAATCTTCGAGAAACTCGATAAACCCCTTCATCCCAGCCTGCAAACATGTCTGGAATCCCTGGGCATACCAGCTCTTTACAGCCACCAGGCGAAAGCCTTGAATACCGTTTTTGCCGGGAAAAATGTGATAATAGCCACGCCCAGCGCCAGCGGCAAGACCCTGTGCTATCACCTAGCCACACTCGATGCGCTTGTGCGCGATAGGGATAGCCGCGCCCTTTATCTCTTCCCCACGAAAGCCCTGGCACAGGACCAGTTGCGTAGCCTCAGACAAATCGTTAGCCTCCTACCGTCACCAACCCCGACCCATCGGGGCGAAACAATGTCTCCGGCAGCTATGGCCACTTTCGACGGCGATACGCCACAGGACGAAAGGGCAAACATAAGAAAACAAGCCAGAGTGGTGCTCACCAACCCCGATATGCTCCATCTGGGCATTTTGCCCAATCATCAATCGTGGTCTAGATTGTTTCGCAATCTCAAATATGTCGTAGTAGATGAGGCTCACATTTATCGGGGTGTCTTCGGCTCCCACGTAGCCAATGTCCTGCGCAGGTTGCGCCGGCTTTGCGCTTTTTATGGCTCTAAGCCGCGATTCATTTGTTGCTCAGCCACCATCGCCAATCCCCAGGAGCATGCCCAAAACCTGGTCGGCTTGCCCTTTGAGTCCGTTGTCGAAGATGGCTCACCACATGGTGAGAAGTATTTCACCTTCTGGAATCCGCCTCTGATTGATGAGGCTAAGACTGGCCGACGCAGTTCCAACAGCGAGGCGGCTTTTCTTCTCAAAGAGCTTGTTCAGAAAGAGATTCGTAGTCTGGTATTTGCCAGCACTCGCAAGCTTACCGAACTCATCTATATTTATACCCAGGAACAACTGCCTCATTCGCTGAAGGACAAGATCAGCCCTTACCGGGCGGGGTACCTTCCCGAAGACCGCCGCCGAATTGAGCGCGATTTTTTCGAAGGCGAACTTCTCGGTTTAGTCGCCACAACAGCCCTGGAGCTGGGAATAAATATCGGGGACCTGGACGCCACTGTGCTAACGGGCTATCCCGGCAGCATCGCCAGTGCCTGGCAACAGGCAGGCCGTAGCGGACGCAGCACCCACAGCTCCCTGAGTTTCCTTATCGCTCTCGAGAATCCCCTTGACCAATACTTGATGCGTAATCCCGATTATTTATTCAGCAAGAACTTTGACAACGCAATAATCAACCCTGATAACCCTTATATCCTGAAATCTCACCTCCTCTGCGCTGTCTGGGAGAAACCACTGCAAGATAAGGATGAGGAATTCTTCGGACCAACCACAGGCACCATGTTGGTTGAGCTAGAACAAGAAGGAAAGTTAAAAAGACGCGAGGTGAGATGGCACCCGGCTCCTTCTATTTCCTATCCCGCTCAAGATATAAATATTAGATCAACTTCGGGGCAAATTTATGCCGTCATTGATGGTCAAGATGGTCAGTTGTTAGAGACAGTGGAAGCCAGCGTTGCCTTTTTCCAGGTACACCCCGGCGCTGTCTATCTTCACCAGGGCGAGTCCTACCTTATCAGGGAACTCGACTTAGCCCGGCGAATTGCCTGGGCAGAACGCAAACCCGTAGACTACTATACCCAGACTATGGAGACACACGATATCAGTATCACGAAGTTGCTCACAAAGAAGGATTGCCATGCAGCAAAGGTTTACTTCGGAGATGTTGATGTTACTGTCAGGGTAGTGGGATTCAAGAGGAAAAAACAGTTCACGGAAGAGGTCATCACTGAAGAGTACCTTAATCTGCCGCCACAAAACTTCCCCACCAAAGCCCTGTGGTTTGACTTGCCCCAGAAGGCGATTGAAAAAATAGCTGATGCTGGACTTGATTTGCACGGAGGCCTACATGCCTGTGAACACGCCGCCATCGCCATATTGCCCTTGTTTGCCCTTTGCGACCGCAATGACATTGGCGGTGTTTCCACCGCTTTTCATCCTGATACGGGCAACGCGCAGATTTTTATTTACGACGCCCACCCAGGAGGCATCGGCATTGTCGAGAAGGGATTCGAGATGATACTCCAACTCTGGCAGGCCACATTGAAAGCCGTGGCAGATTGTCCATGCGCCGACGGCTGTCCTTCCTGCGTGCAATCGCCCAAATGTGGTAACAATAATCAGCCCCTGGATAAGGAAGCCGCCATAGTACTGCTTGAAGAACTCGTGGCTTGAGACAAATGACCATGACGGCAGCGCGATTATTCGAAACCCAATTGCAATATTATTGCATTTATCTTTCCCATCAAGTATAATACTGCTATGGTCCAAGACTCGATCCGAATTTTGCGGGCTCAAGGCTACAAGGGGACCAAACCACGAAAGCTGGTGCTTGATGTGCTGGAAGAAACCGAAAAACCGCTGTCTCCTTACGACATTCAGGGGGTTTTACGCCAGCGGGGCAAACATCTGAACCACGTTACCATCTATCGCATACTCGATTTGTTTTGCAGCCTTAACCTGGCTCACAAAATGCTATCCAGCGGCAGATTTGTGAGGTGCAGCTTAGATGCCGCGGAAGGCTGCCATCGCTTTACGGTCTGCCAGGACTGTGGAGCCATTCAAGAATTCGCCAACGAAGGATTATGCCAGGGGGAAAACGAGTTTGCCCGGAATCTTGGCTTTCATACCGAGCATCATCTTTCCGAATTCTCCGGACTCTGCTCCGATTGCCATAAGTAGAGTTTGCTGAGATATGTCAACTCTGGACACTGTGACGCTGGTGTTGGAACTAAAATAGACTGCACGTGTCAATTCTGACGAAATGGATTTAGCTAACTTAAGCCTGGCAGCCGCCTTCGTAATAGGCCTGGCACATACCCTCGAGCCCTGTGAAGATAAGGCAATCGTCTCTTTATTCGTTTTCTGGGCTGCTAAGAAACTAGCTCAAGCTATTGGCCTGGTAGTATTGTATGGTCTGGGGATGGCTCTGGCGGATACTGCCATGGGGTTTGTCCTTTCATATGTTGGCGTGAGATGGCTTGATATAGTCAGAACTCCTCTTGCGATTGCCGCGGGGGCAATCACCTTAATCTTCGGCTTTCTTATGTTCAAGGGCAAGGAACTGACTCATGTCGGCCATCATCACGGTGAAGGTGTACCCCCCGTAAACTCAAGACTGCTGCACTGGTACTCTATCCTGGGTTTTGGGATAGTGCGGGGGCTGCCGCCATGCCCACTGGAAATTGCCATGCTGTTATGGGCCGTCTCTCTTGGTGATGTGTGGCGCGGCACGGCTACCATCTTTGTTTTCGGTTTGGGCACCACTGTTGGCTTGATTCCTCTTGGTTTAATCATGGGAGGCATAAGCAATGCTATCAGCAAAACCAGATATGAGAGCCTGGTCCCTAAGATTACCGCTATTCTGATGATGTGTTTTGGCCTCTTCCTCGTGCTGGCTCCGGTATTCGGAATTGAACTGTAAGATTGGTGAGAAAGGAGCCAGAGCTATTTTTGCCAGAAAGACGAAGAATCGCCTATACTTGTGCTACCATATACGGGTACCCTCGATTACGGAGGCAGTTTGTTCGATTTGTTTAAGAAGACCGAACTGGGAGTAAAGAGAAGCAAAGAAACCTGGTTCGGCAAGATAGCTAATATTTTTAACCGGGGCTCCTTCGGGGATGAGGTGTGGGGGGAACTGGAAGAGTTGCTTATCTCGGCTGACGTTGGTGTTGAAACTACGAACAAACTCCTGAGCAATGTCAAACAGCGGATGAAAACAGACAGGCTTTCAGATCCATCTCAGGTACGAGAAATCCTGAAAGACGAAATGGTCAGCTTATTGAACATCCCTCTGTCAAGACCCTCTTCCTCTTGCTGTTCTGGTTGTCGTGAAGAAGCTCCTCAAGTCGTCCTTGTGGTCGGCGTGAATGGCTCGGGCAAGACGACGAGCATTGCCAAGCTGGCCTACAGTTTCACTTCGCAGGGAAAGC
>CAYGWI010000011.1:0-16369 GCA_964353715.1 uncultured Dehalococcoidales bacterium
GAAGTTTGGCTGCCTTGCTGGTGACTCCGCCGGCACAGCATTTGTAGCGCGGCAGCCTCTCTTTTTCTAGAAGCAATACTGCTATGCCCTTCCTGGCTAGCTCGTATGCCAGCGTCGCCCCAGCCGGCCCCGCACCGACCACAATTACATCGTAGGTTTGTTCCAATAGCAAGAAACCCATGGCAACCGTAGCAGTCCCAACTTACCTTCAATTATATCACGTGGGGCGTACATTCCTTTTTTCCGCAGTTTGTCATTCTCTCCCTCCAAGTTTCTAGCCGGGCCGGATCACAGTGACCATCGAGTCAATTGGTGTGATTAGAAGAACGCTCTTTGGCTCAAATTCTGGTTTGTTCGACCACTTGACAGCCCATTGAAGTAATGTTAGTCTTATAATGGTGCATCGAGCATGACCTATGAAAATACGAACGGGGCTATTGTTCACTAAAACGCTGGCACATGGCCACGTAGGGCGCGGGGAAGCAACTAGCTGATTGTTTCATCACCTACCTCCTTTTTCACATAAACGGCGGGAACGAGTCGGGCTCCCGCCGTCACTTTTTCAGGTGCTCTCAGCGGACAGCTTGCATGCTTCCATCGCTACGCGTTTCTGGGTTTGTGCCTTGGCTGGAGACGACAGTAGAAGAGCCGACCATGCCTGCTGGTGTACGGCATGGCCGGCTCTTTGCCAGAGCGCGTGTGATACCCATGATGGAATCTCTGTCTCACGCGCCCGATAAGACATATCACCCTAGTTACGCCATGAGCCTCCCGTAGCATCAACCAGCCAGACAATGGGGTCAATCAGGATTTCTCTGACCAGAGTCCTGACAGCTTCGTGTCCGGCTATGAAATCCGCAATCGGCGGACTAAGCTGGTAATACAAAGAGACAAATTGAGAGCCCAGGGTGCTCTTCAGCAACACGACATCCCTGAACTCTCGCAGCACATCGATTTGTTTAGCTGTTGGAGTTCCGTAGGCCGCTGTAGCAATGAAGCAGAAGGATGGCAGTGTTGGTGGCCCTTCCTCTTCTTGTTCAAAGTTGGCGGTGATGCTGTAGTCACCGTTCATGGTGATAGTGGTTGCGGCAGCATTGGAATTGGTCATGGTGCCGACATCGCCTGTCCAGTTTACAAAGTCATAGCCTTCGCTAGCCGTGGCCACCAGACCAACCGGTGTTCCCGCGCCATAGGAGAACGTCCCCTCGGCGGGCTCCGTTACCTCACCGCCTGCCGTGCTGGAGATGGTGAGATCATATTCGACTGGAGGGGCCTCTTCCTCAACGGTTATAGTGGTGTCCCCACCAACGATGTTTGTTACGTTCTGGGCATCGATAACCCTGCCCTCGATAGTATAGTTCCCTGACTCGGCGTCGACAGGGACGGTAAGCGTGTAGGTGACGGTCTTGTTGGCTCCAGTATCCACTACAAACCAGAGCCACTCAGGCGGAGGACCAGCCTTAAACGTACTGGCATCGTCGGTGCCACGGTCAAAGTCCCAGCCATCGGGAAAGTCCTCCTGGAGCGCGAAGGCCTTGGGCTGACCGGCCAGGTTCTGGAACACAACCGTAATCCCGACTTCCTGTCCGGGCTGTACCGTCTTTGGATCTATAGTGCGAGACGCCTGAGCCGTCGGATCCGCGGTAATGGCAACGCCAAAGAGCGAAAATAGGAGCATCATCGCTATCATGGCCGAAGCAACTGCCGTTCGTATCTTTATGTCTCTCATTCTATTGCCTCCTTTCCAAAATTTCGTTAAACATCATCAATGGGTGAGAAGGAACGGGGCTCAGCCCCCTTCCTTCTCATCTATTATCTGCTACCCAGAGCTGATCCACTCGTCAGCCAGCTGCAGCAGCTGAAGCATGGTAATGGGCTCCTCGAAACAAGGCGATACCACATCTGAAATCCAGTCGTCGGCAGCAGCGAGAAGGTCCAGGGTGTCAACTTCATCCGGGGCTCCATACAGCCCTCGATAGTAGTCCAGGATATCTTCGTATATGGGAGTGTGGATGCACTGGCCGTTCTCACAGGTATCAATGGTGCAGGGGTCTCCGTCATCACAGGACTCAACAAACTCGCTCTCCGGAATCACATCTTCCTGGCATGTGCCATTGAAGCAGTAGTAGTCGTGGAAGTCTCGTGTCTGCCAGATGCTTGTCCCGTTGCAGTAGGAGACCCAGCCTGTGTAGTAGTCGAGGTCATCACAGTCCTCACAGCCGATCAAATCCGTTCTCCAGTCTGTCTCGGTGGGGACACACTCGCCGGCGACACACTCGTAGTCCAGATATACCATGTCCTGATAGGTGCAGACCTGGGTCCCATTACATGCAGTGTAGGGGCTTCCATCCTCCACCCAGCCGTCCAGGTAGTCACAATCTATGGGAGTAAAGGTAGCCGTGACCACCTTATTCCCGTCCATGGTGATATTGGTTGAGGCAGCATATATATCAGCGATGGTACCCACATCACCAGTCCAGCTGACGAACTCATAACACACATCCGCCTCGGCCACCAGGTCAACCACCGCGCCGCAGTCATAGGCAAATGTACCCTCTCCGGGGTCGGTTACCGAGCCGCCATCGGTGCTGTCTGATGTAAGGTTGTAGCTCAGCAGTGCGAAGTTAGCGGTCAAATTCTTAGCTGCATTCATGGTGATGTTGGTTGAGGCAGCATAGACATCGGCGATAGTGTCCACATCGCCAGTCCAGTTGATGAACCCGTAACATGCATCCGCATCGGCTATCAGGTCGACCACTGTTCCTTCATCATAGGTAAAAGTATTCTCGCCAGGCTCGGTTACTGAGCCTCCGGCTGTACTTGAGATAGTCAGGTTATGAAACACCCTCACAGTTATGGTGGCATCGCCGCCGACAGGGTTCTCCACCTCGGCACCGGTAACCGTCCCTTCGATAGTGTAGTTTCCTGCCTCGGCATCGACAGGGACGGTGAGGGTGTAGGTAACCGTTTTGGCAGCCCCAGCACCCACTCCAAGCCAGACCCACTCAGGCGGAAGTCTAAACAGCCAGGCATCGTCGGTGCCGCGGGTGAAGCTCCAGCCATCGGGAATGTCCTCCTTCAGGGCGAACGATTTGGTAACATTGAGCAGATTCTGAAACACAACCGTAATCGCTACTTCATCTCCGGGCTCCACTACATTGGGGTCTATTGTGCGGGACGCCTGAGCCGTGGGATCCGCTGCTAGAGCAATGCCAAAGAGTGCAAAAAGAAGCACCGCTAGTACGGTAGCTAGAGCAATCGTCATTCCTCGTCTATTGACTCTCGTTTTATTGCCTCCTTTCCTAAATTCCCAAGCATTCATCTTCCAATCTCTCAGCCTGCACTTTCGGTCTCTTAATTACTGACCAAAGGAAGGGACCCGGGTTAGCCCCGGGTCTCTTCCCGACTCTTCTTTTCAGGACGCAAACCACTCGTCAGCGAGTTGCAGCAACTGAAGAGTGGTGACTGGCTCGTCGAAGCCAGGCGGTGCCGTATTCGCAATCCAGGCATCGGCGGCGGCAAGAAGATCCAGTGTATCAACCTTGTTGTCAGGTGCGTGCAATCTGCGGTAGTAGTCAAGGATGTCATGCGCCCGCACGTCCACGATTTGGGAACCTTCAATGCCTGCGATAACCTCGCCATCGGGAGCCGCAATCAAAGAGAAATTGATAGTGTATTCTCCCGGTTCGCTGAAGTTCAGCGTCCAGTTAGTGGTGGCAGTGTAGCTTGCCGGCAAGTCAAAACCGGCCGACGGACCCCAGAAGCCTGAGTTGACAAACGTGTATTCATGCTCTTCCGAGTCTTTAGCCTTGAAGATAACGTCACCGGGACCAGTCGCGGAAAACTTGAACCTGACGTTGTCATAGCCGACATTTCCCAATACATCGGTCTCGAATGTCACTGGTACCACGGTCTCTTCCCGAGCCACAAACAAATCCGGTACCTCGTAGTCGAACTTGTAGGTAGTGTGAAGTACGGGAATCGTTATCTCTTCGTCGATGAACCAGGGATCGAAAAGCACGCGGTCACTGACAGCACTGCCTGTACCGCCGGGGTTAAGCGAGGCGTGGTATGGCCCGGTGGGAGCACCCCACCAGTTGTAGGTGGCGTCAACAATGTCCGAAACAAGGTTATTGAGTCCGTAGAGCCCACCCAGCAAGGAATTGAAGTGAACAACAGTACCAGTAGCATTATGCCCATTCCAGGACTGGATTCTAATATCCTCATCGATGCCGCTACTAATCCGGTTCTGAGTAATTGTTGTGTTGGTGGCTTTACCAAGTATCCTGATTCCGAATTGTCCCGTGTAGTTGGTGGCATTCGATATTGTATTGCCTGTTATGATGACGTTGGCTAGATTACCACCATCACCATTACCGCCGGCGTTGTTCCATAGCCCGATTCCACGTCGATATGGCTTAAGGTTCACGAAGGTGTTGTTGCATATTTCCACGTTTGTGAAGCCGCCGGCCGCAGTCCCACCCGTGAAGGAACCCACGACTGAAATCCCAGAGCCGCGGTGGGCATTGTCATATGTCGCGCCCCAGCCCATGTCAAAGGTGTTGCCGGAGATCAACTGCTTCTGATTATTGGTTGCTCCACCGTAGTTCATCATGAATATAACATCGCTAGCTTCATCGTTCTTGATACCGTTGTCGAAGTAGTTATTGGTTATTTCTGTGGGCCCAGCCCATTTCTCAATGAGAACAGGGTTATCGCCACCTCCGTATACGGTATTTCTGGTGAAGACTAGCTTAGGCGTGGTTGATGTGAAGTACCCTGCAATGAGACCGAAGTTGTCTTCAACGGTTCCGCTTGCAGACTGCCAGCACTGGATCACATTGTCGGAAATCGTTATCGTGCCCCCTGTCAATCCGCTGACGGCAATACCGTTGGAATCGACTGTGGAAGCAGGTCCTGTTTTGACAGTGAAACCAGTGAACGTTACATCTCCGTTGAGATTCTTAATTGTGACAACCGTGCCTACACTTGAGTTTCCAGAGAGGTCGATGTAAGTCGTATTTGCGCTCGCTCCAAGAACTGACAATGGTTTCTGAATGAGGACCGATTCACTGTAATTCCCCGCAAGCACATTGACAGTGTCAGCCGCAGAGGAGGCATCAATAGCCTCCTGAATGCAGTCATTGGTGTACCAGGTCCAGGGATGGGCTGCGCCAATATAGTTGCCGCCCCACCACGGGGAGTAATCTACGTTATCAGATACGGCATTACCCGTACCCGATGGATTAGTAGTAGCCTGGTACGGCCCGCTGGCATCGCCCCACCAGTTAGCGGTAGCATTCGCAGCATTGGTCGTGCTGGTGTTGATGATGCCAAACTGGTTGTTGTCCACGATATTGTTGAAGTGGACAGCGACCTCGTTCCCATCTATACCAGCATCAATCCAGATGCCACCTGATGTCGGGTCGTCCTCGCTGTTGTTCTCGATGATGCTGTTATGCTGAATCACCGTTGCGGTTGGGGCATAACCATAGAAGTTGCAGATGTCGATTCCATCATAGCTGCTGTTGTGAACTACGTTATACTCTATGGTTGTGTTGACTGACTTGTCCTGGATGGAAATCCCGTAGGTGTTGCCATCAACCGTGTTGTGGTGTATCCAGGTACCCTGAGCGGTAGCCCCGGTAGGACTCCACATGTAGCCGCAAACTGCGATACCGGTCTGGCCGCCACGAACATTGTTGTCATAGATTTCAATATTGTCCGCTCCGGCGACGATGATGCCGCTTCCTGTCCACTGTGTGCCCGGCCAACCGTTGGCACTCACGTCATTTCCTATGATCTTTCCCGTTGCTTTGTAGCCGATCTGAATGCCGTTGGGTGCCCAGGTTACAGGCACTCCCATCCCCGGTCCGGTCACAGTGTTACCCTCAATTACAGCATGAGGAGTCGGGTACGAAGGCGATGTGATTGAATCGCCATTCGCTACTATTCCGCCTCTGGCATATCCGCTTACGTCATTACCCGTGATAACGACGTCGGAGTCACCATAGATCAGAATGCCTAGAGTTTGCTTGCCATCAATATACATGTTCTGGACAGTGTTATCCGAGATATTCCCTCCAGCGTTCCTGAAAAGAATTCCCGCCGCGCGGTCGCTCGGTGACCGGTTGTTGCCATCAACCGTGAAGCCAGAGATATTGACCGTTATCGTTCCTGCACCAGAGATATTGCCACCAGTATTGGCTCCACCGAAAGCAAAAACGACTGGCTCCCAAGTCGCACCACTTTCAGGGAATTTGAATTTAGCCGGGGAAGCGGGTGCCAGAATTACGGGGTTACCTGTGCCCTGGAGCGTCAGGCTCTTATTAATCACCACCTGCTCCTGGTATGTCCCCGCCTTCACATTGATGGTGTCGCCTGCCTGAGCAACCCTATTGATCGGATAACGCTGTATGGCACTGTAAATACCCCTGACGTAGTAGAAGTTAGGAGGCCCACCAGTGTAATCGTAGTAGCGTACAGCACCTCCAGAAGTCTTGACTATGACTGACTTGTCGAAGGTGTTGCCATTGAAGATACTATCCCAATCGAGGTCTCCGTAACCTACCACGCTCTTGTACTTACCCCAGGCTACCACAGACCCTTTGTCCTGTCCTGAGAAATTATTGGTTGTAACCGTTGCCGCACCAACGGGATAGTAATCCCATGGATCTCCGCCCGGACCGACAAATTCGATTCCGTAGCTCCCCAAATCAAAGGTATTGCCGCCAATAATGCGATTGGCAACATCCCCTGACCAGCCCGGACCGCTCGAGATACGGATACCTGAAGGGTATTCGTTACCCATGTCAAGGTAGTTGTCCTCAAATGCGTAAGATTGAATGTACGAAGTATCGGTGTCAGAGTTGTATCTCGGGTCGTACATGTAGATGCATGAGACCTGGTCGTAGGCATGGAGCTTACAGTCCTTGATGGTCACGTTATCGCCTATCAACGAGATTGTTTTGAAATTGAATTCAGGGTCAGCATAATTGTTCACATCGAGGCCCGAGATAGTTACATTGTCGGCCTGGACGAATATCGTGCATAGGTTGCTGATAGGTGTGTCTCGCTCCGGAACTACAAATGCCTGTACATCATTCGCATCTGCTATTGGATTTCCATCTTCATCAACGCCTTGAATTGTGAGGGATTTGTCCACGAAGATGTTAAGATCGGTCGTTCCCGCACCGCCATTGTAAAGGTCTCTGTCATTCGCCTCGTCCTGGTCATAGGTGCCGGGATAGACATCAACGGTGTCACCCGCAGAGGCGGCATCAATGGCATCCTGGATCCTGCTGAAAATGGCTGGGACCTTGATGCCGCTACCACGCACGACTACTGCGCGGTCGAATGTGTTGCCAGCGAGAGTAGCCTCAAGGTCAACGTCCACGTTGGCCGTACAATCGATCTGATACCTGTTGTTCCCGAATGTATTGCCGCTGACCGTCGCAACGCTGAGGTCACTATCGTCATAACCGATCGCGATGCCCGCCGTGTTATCGGTGAGCGTGTTACCTGTTATGGTAGCCTCCGTGCCAGGCCCCCAGTAGTCAGTCACCAAAACTCCTGCCGATGTGGAATTGTCCACGGCTACGCCCCTGCAATTCGTGATGGTGTTATCGGTGATGCTAGCGATAGCACCGGCACCAACCTCAACGCCGTAATCCAGCCAGTTGCCTGTTCCTTTGCCCGCATACGTGTTGTTGCTAAACGTTGAGCCGGTAACGCCGGTTCCATAGTAGAGAACACCAACTCTACCGATAGCAGTAAATGTGCAACCGGTCACCTCAACATTGCCATTGCCGAAGACGGCCATCGCAAGGCCCGCGTAGGCAGGCCCGCTTGGATCGTATTGTATATTATTGATATTGCAGTTGGTGATCGTTCCCGATCCCTTATCGCGTATACCTTGATATACCTTGTGCCCTGAGCCATCCAAGGTTACATTGCTCAGATTGAAGCTATATCCGGTATTTACCAGGAACCAGCCACGGGCATCTCCACTACTGCCGGTGTCCTGCGCCGGCTTAATGATGGTGGTGGCTTTATCACCACCGATGATGGCCAGGTCCTTACTGATGATGATTTGCCCGACTTCTACATACGTCCCCGGCGCCACCTCGATGGTGTCGCCAGAGGCGACCTGTCCAATAGCATGCTGGACAGTTTTCCAGGGATAGTACCAGCTGCCGGTGCCCGTCTCATCGCTGCCGGTCGTAGATACGTAATAGGTCGTTCCCGGGTTTGCCGCTGCCGGCGTTAGCGTCACGAGGCACAATCCCAGGGCTAGCGCCAGGGCAAACAGAAAAATAAATGTCCTTTTCATTTTCTTCTCCTTTCATTCCTGTTTTTTGTTCCACCCCATAAATATTTGACGTGTTGCTTCCCTCGCCCAAGACCGACCAGTTGCCCCGTGTAGGGCAGATTTCATGGGCAAGGATAACCAGCATTGTCGGTCAACTGGGACTGTCCGCTTTCCCGTCGTTGTCAGAGGAAGCAGCTATGCGATATAATAAACATGGTGGTGGTTGACCGACCATCGCCAAAACCAAAGAAGAGACCTGCTGCCGCAGGTCTCTTCCTAACTTACCCTATGTCTCCCTTCTTGCCTTCCGGGTATCATGGATTTGCCTCGACCACACGTCATTAAGGCAATGGGTGCCCCTATTATGCATGGGGCTTCTGCCTGCCAAAGCATTTCCCTACTTCTGCGGGGCATACCAACTCGCCTCCTTAGTAAGCCAATCTCATATATTACGATGGTATTGGAATCAGACGTGTAAGAACCCGCTCTCTAAGACTAACAGCCGGCCAAAGAAAAGTCAATACCCCTGATTTGATGTGTATTTAGTGTCCTTTGACTGTGTACTGTAGGTACTGACCGCTCTATTCGACACTCCAATTGCATTGAGCAATTCCTTGAACGAACCATGACCTGCACAGGGTATGCTTGACAGCCGGAATTGCATGGCATACTATGACTTAAGGTTTCTGAAGAGAACGGTCCGTTCCGTAGGATGTGAAACATGAGGATGATTCTTGATTTGAGGAAACGCCACTATGTACTAGGAGTCAGTTTGTTATTGGTGGTGGTAGGGTTGACTGTGGGGATAGCAGGTTGTGATGCCGGTGGCAACAACTCGTATACGCTCACCATCACTAGCACCGGTGGGGGGTCGGTGACAAATCCGGGTGAGGGCACATTCGCTTATAACGAAGGAACAGTGGTCAATCTGGTGGCGACCGCCGATGATGGTTACGGGTTTCAGGGATGGACTGGCGATGTGGAGAACGTGGCTGATCCGGGCTCCCGCACTACTTCGATCATCTTGAGTCAGAACTCCTCCGTCACGGCCAACTTTGGTCCAACGGGTCCGGGCGGCCCCAGTACACCATAATTACACTGTGCGTGTAGCCCACGAATGAGCAAGTCCGCCCCGTCTACTTTGCCGGCCGAGAGCGTCGGGATGAAAAGGAAGGCGCTCCTCATCGGGCGTCTGTTTTGCTTCTGGTGATAACCTGCTGAGTTCCTACTGGCGGTGTTGATACGGCCTCGACTATCCTCTTACTATACTGTCATCAGATGAATGGAAGGAGGGGGCGTGCGCTATCGTACCCGAGGAGGGTACCAGGCCGGCATAGAGCGATCGGCGAAACCGGCCCGAGAAGGACCGGGTTCTTGTCCTGCAGAGGGAGGCGGTGGTAACCACAGGGAGGAATCTGAGGCACTGACACTTCCGGCGCTCAAGACAGGTTGACTGGATCGCGGCGTTGACGATATAGGGCGGGAGAAGAAGCCTATTGAAATTGGAGGGGCCATATGTTATGATAGAATCTACACGGATGAGCAACGCATCTGCGAATAGTCAAAGGAGAGGTGAAACATGAAGAAAGAACTGGGACCTGAAGGGCTGGGCTTGAGACTGTGGCGCCAGATATACCAAACCTATACCTTGCTCAAGCGGTGCGAGGACGAGGTATTTGAGGAACACGGACTTACCACGGAGCAGTACGCAGTGCTTGTCAGTATAGCGTACCTGGGGGAGCCTGCCAGAATAACTGACATAGCCCGGTGGCTTGAGCGTAGCACGAACAGCATCAGCATGATAGTCGACCGTATGGTCAAAGCTGGTCTGGTCAAAAGAGTAAGAGACAAGCGTGACCGCAGGGTGGTATATGTGAGTAAGACCAGCAAAGCAGAGTCTCTGTTCGGACCGGCGACTGTGGCAAGCTTTGAGAAAATACGGAAGATCCTGTCGCCGATCTCAGATAGAAACAGGCTTGTTCTTTTGGATCTGCTTGGTGAAGTGAAATATGAGACAATGAAATGTACCAATCCAGGAGTGGATATAGAAAAGATCAAGAAAGACGAACTCAAGGAAGCAGCCAACATGGGGAAATGGGTGACCCAGTATGGCAGGGCCGCTGCTCGCAAAACCGGGCGTCAGGGCGGTGAAAAGGAAAAGACGAGGAGGAAGACCAAATAACAAGGCCAGCCGGATCGACCTGCGCTGCCTGGCGACCAGTAGCTCTTTGACTGAGCAACGGCCTCAGGGGGACAAACCGTATCCCGTCTCCTATCCACGTACAGGCAAAACACCTTAGATACTCATGTCATTCATGTGCTGTACCTCGGTAACCGGCAAGGCACCTGTCAAGCGAGAGACAGGTATGGGTGAATGATATATTATATAATCTAGTGCAAATCCAAAGAAGGCAGGAAGCAATTGTCCGGTCCGCTTTATGATGTCATCATAGTGGGGGCGGGGCCAGCCGGGAGCCATGCAGCCTACGTGCTGGCTTCATCGGGCTACAGTGTCGCGGTATTTGAACAAAAGAGTGCGCCAGGACTGAACGTGTGTTGTACCGGAATAATCAGCACTGAGTGTTTTCATTCCCTGGGTCTTGGCACGGATGTGATACTGTCCGAAGCAAGGTCGGCCAAGTTCTTCTCGCCTTCGGGAAGATGCTTGAGATTGGAAGCTGCGGGGGTTCAGGCCTACATTGTTGACCGGGTTCGACTTGACAAGGCGATAGCCTCGAAAGCTCAATCCCAGGGGGCACAGTATTTCTTCTCTTCGCCAGTCACTGATATTATTCCTGGCACAGATACCATGGAGGCTGAAACTCGTTTCTCAGAAACCAGGCAGGTATTCAGTACCAGAGCCGTGGTTCTGGCCAACGGGTTCAGGCCCAAGCTACCCGGGAAGCTAGGCCTGGGTAGAATCAAGAATTTCCTTGTCGGCGCTCAGACTGAGATTGATGTGAGAGACATCGATGAGACCGAAATATACTTTGGCCAGAAAATAGCACCGGGTTCTTTTGCCTGGCTTGTGCCGACTTCAGCAGGCAGAGCATACGTTGGCCTTCTAGCAACATCTCACGCTGAGCTACACCTGCAGAGATTCCTGAACACTCTCTTTTGTCAAGGCAGAAGCACTAGCCAGGAGGTGGAAATCAGGCAAAAGGTTATTCCGCTCGGGACTTTGGCTCGCAGCTATGGGGATAGGTTACTGGCAATCGGAGATGCCGCCGGGCAGGTGAAGCCGACCAGCGGTGGAGGAATATATTTTGGACATCTTGGTGCGCAGATCGCAGCTGAGGTGCTTGGTGAGGCCCTCCATAATGATAATCTGGCTGCTAGCCATCTTTCGCGCTACCAGAAGCGGTGGACGGCAAAAATGGGGCAGGAACTGTCACGTGGTTATTGGCTCAGGTGGGCATGTGCCAAACTAAGCGACCACCAAATTGAGAGAGTATTTAACGTGTTTGATTCTGATGGCGTGTCTGAGGCCCTGATGAACTCGAGCAATTTTTCCTTTGACTGGCACAGCGGGTTGATTTTGACTGGCCTGAGACGTAGCTCTGTCTATCCCATGTTGAAGATCAAGCATCTCTTTTCTCGTGAGGTCGGTTCATGATTCAGACAGATTCTCCTCCCCGGCATGTAGCCATTGTCATGGATGGCAATGGCCGGTGGGCAAAGAAACGTGGTTTACCCAGGCTTGTGGGACACAATGCTGGCGGTGAGAATATTCGCCCGGTGGTGAAGATTTTCGCCAATTACGGAGTAAGATACCTGACCATTTATATGTTCTCCACCGAGAATTGGAATCGGCCCAGGATAGAGGTCGCGGGCTTGCTCAGTCTTCTAGCCAGGAAGATTGGCCAGGAAACTCAGGCTTTTCATGAGGAAAACATCCGACTGGTGCACCTGGGCAGGCTGGACAGGTTATCTGAGAAACTAAGAGGAAAGGTGCAGGCAGCAGTTGAACTTACCAAAGACAATACCGGCCTTACGCTTTGCCTGGCCTTCGACTATGGTGGACGTGATGAAATTGTCCGAGCAGCCAGACGCATCGCCAGCATTGGCGTTCCCGGTGACAACGTGGATGAGCCCCTATTTGCCCAATATCTAGATAGCTTTGGCATTCCCGACCCTGATCTGGTCATACGCACTGGCGGTGAAACGCGCCTGAGCAACTTCCTTCTCTGGCAAGCTGCCTACAGTGAACTTTACTTCACTCCGGTGTTGTGGCCTGACTTTGGCCCTAAAGATGTTGAGGAGGCTCTTTCTGAATATAAACGCCGCCAGCGCCGGTTCGGCAAAATAGGAGGCGTTTGATGATTGCGCGATTAGGTGCAAGGGAATGTCAGTCCACGCCCCTAGCTTTCCGTCGTTGCGGGCCCCGACTTGTCGGGGCATGACAATCTCCGGTAATTGGTTTGGGATTGCTTCGTCGCTGGGCTACTCGCAATGACAAGTGCCGAACCGGTTATCAGGGCCCTCTTCCCCTTCAGGGAGGCAAGTTCCGATAAAGGCTTCAGGGCTTTCGCGGCGCTACTCTTCGCCATTCTGGCATGCGTCACACACAGCTATTGAACTATCGTACCACGACGCCCGAGCAGTTCGCGGGCCGGTTTGACGCTTGTTTCAGAACTGACTTCAACGGCGATGTGGCCTCTGCAATAGTATATAATGGAGAAGAGGTATGCTGAGGCATACTTCTTGACTATGGTCTCGATAATCGTTCTGGTGGTGGTGTTTATCCTCATCGCCGTCCGGCAAATCGGCAGGTTTCGCCTTCAAATATGGCAGGCGATGCTGCTGGGGGCACTGGCAGTATTGGTCACGGGACAAATCTCTCCGGCCGAAGCCCTCCAGGCGATCAATCTAGATGTCATACTCTTCCTGTTCGGCATGTTCGTGATCGGCCAGGCACTGGAGGAGAGTGGTTACCTTTCTTACCTTTCGTCCCGGCTATTCGGACGAGCTAAGACAGTGGACAGCCTGTTACTCCTGATATTGTTTGGTGTTGGCCTGCTGTCGGCTTTCCTGATGAATGATACGCTGGCCATTATTGGCACCCCGGTGATGTTGCAGATTGCCAGGAAGACAGGTATTCCCCCCAAGCTGCTGCTACTATCGCTAGCTTTCTCTGTCACTATTGGCAGCGTGATGAGTCCTATTGGCAACCCGCAAAACTTGCTGGTTGCCATCAACGGAAATGTCGGCAGTCCATTCATCGCTTTCCTCGGTTACCTGGCGCTGCCGACTATCGTCAACCTTTTTCTGACATACCTCGTGCTTAAGTCTGTCTACAGGAGACACCTGAAGAACGACCGACTGAGTTATTCGGTCGACCCCATTACAGACCCCGGGCTAGCGCGATTGTCGAAGGTATCGCTCATAATCATTGTTGTCTTGGTGCTCGCCAAAATAATCACCTCCCTCGTGGGGCTTGGTATCGACTTCCGGCTCACCTATATTGCCCTAGCAGCAGCGTTGCCAATCATCTTACTTAGTCCCCATCGTCTCGGGATAGTCCGTAGAATCGATTGGACAACTCTGGTCTTCTTTGCGGCGATGTTTGTTCTGATGCAGAGCGTCTGGGACTCTGGCTACTTCCAAAACGTCATTGCCAACTTGCACCTCAACCTCCGGTCCATCGGTATCATTATGGTGGTAAGTATTGCGCTGAGCCAGCTGATCTCAAACGTACCTCTGGTAGCGCTCTATCTGCCTGTGTTGAGTCATCTGGGTGCCGCAACTAAGGAAATGATGGCGCTGGCAGCGGGCAGCACTATTGCCGGCAACTTCTCCATCCTCGGCGCAGCCAGCAACGTCATCATTATCCAGAATGCCGAAAAAAAGGCCGGAGAAACCCTGACCTTCTGGGAGTTTGTCAGGGTAGGCATTCCCCTGACGGCAGTGAATGCACTCGTCTACTGGTTGTTCTTTCTCCTTTTCTGAGGGTTGACAAGGATAATCAGGGGTTGCCTTGTAAGTCTGGTAAATCTGAATTGCATCGTCCGCCAGTTGGCTCGTTTATTGACAAAGAAAGGAATTCGATGTTAGTATATCGGTATTAGGATGCATTACTAATAACATGAACAGGAACACGAAACAGAGAGAGGCAATCCTGGACCTTCTGAGAGGGGGCCATTGTCATCTGACTGCTGACCAGATATATGATGAGGTCAGAAAAGAGATACCCACAATCAGCAAGGGAACCGTGTATCGCAATGTCAGAGTTTTGGAGGAACTGGGTCTGGTTTCAGAGTTGAGTCTCAACGGCACGGTTAACAGATTCGAGGCAAAGCGGAATAACCACTACCATTTCCGGTGCGAACGGTGCGACCGGGTGTTTGATGTCGATGAGCCGGTAAACGGGAAGTTGGACCATAGGATTGCAGAGAGGACCGGGTTCAAAATATCATGCCACCAGCTCGAGTTTCGCGGGCTATGTCGTGACTGTCAGCAAGATTAAGAGTAAAGGAGGGCACATATGGCAGTTAAGAAAGTCGGTGAGAAATACCGGTGCAATGTCTGCGGCAACGAAGTTACCGTAACCAAGGCAGGTGGGGGAACGCTAGTCTGCTGTGGTAAGGACATGCAAAAAATAGAAGGATAGGAGGAACAACACATGAGCAAATCAGTCAAAGGTACACAGACGGAAAAGAATCTATTGAAGGCGTTTGCCGGAGAATCTCAGGCACGGAACCGGTATACCTTCTTTGGCAGCGTTGCTCGCAAGGAAGGTTATGAACAGATTGCCAACGTATTTATGGAGACTGCCGGTAATGAGAAGGAACATGCGGAGATTTTCTTCAAATATTTGGAGGGGGGTGACGTGAGAATCGAGGCGGCCTATCCTGCAGGAATTGTCGGAGACACGAAGGCGAATCTCAAAGCTGCGGCGGATGGCGAAAAGATGGAATGGAGTGAGATTTACGCTGAATTCGAACAGACCGCCCGGAAAGAAGGTTTCAAAGAGGTAGCCAAATCATTCAAGGAAATCGCCGAGGTGGAGGAATTCCATGAGAAGCGCTACCGGAAACTGGGCAGGAATGTGGGCACTGGCGGGGTCTTCAAGAAGAGAACCGTCGTTAAATGGCACTGTACCAACTGCGGCTATATCCATGAGGGTACCGAGGCGCCGAGGGAGTGCCCGGCCTGCAAACATGCTCAGGCATACTACGAATTGCTGGCTGAGAATTACTAATGCTAGTCCACAAACAGCAAGAACAACTGAAGGAGGAGGAAATGCCAAAGAAGGATGAAATGAAAAAGAAATTGACCACGGTCGCCGGTGCTCCAGTCTCAGATAACCAGAACACGATGACCGCTGGACCTCGAGGCCCTGCCCTATTACAGGATGTCTGGTTCCTGGAGAAGCTTGGCCACTTCGATCGTGAGGTCATCCCCGAACGGCGCATGCACGCCAAGGGTTCTGGCGCCTTCGGTAACTTCACTGTCACCCGCGATGTGACAAAGTATACCAAGGCCAAAGTCTTCTCTGCTGTCGGGAAAAAGACGGACCTCTTTATCCGCTTTTCCACCGTGGCAGGTGAACGGGGTGCCGCTGACGCCGAGCGTGATATCCGCGGCTTCGCCATCAAGTTCTACACTGAAGAAGGTAACTGGGACCTTGTCGGTAATAATACCCCTGTTTTCTTCCTGCGCGATCCACTCAAGTTTCCAGATCTCAATCATGCTGTTAAGAGAGACCCCCGTACTAATATGAGAAGTGCCCGTAATCAGTGGGACTTCTTCACCAATCTCCCGGAAGCGTTGCACCAGGTGACCATCGTTATGAGCGACCGGGGTATTCCCTATTCTTACCGCCATATGCATGGCTTCGGTAGCCACGCCTTCAGCCTGATAAACGCCAAGAACGAGAGGTTCTGGGTCAAGTTCCACCTGAAAACGCAGCAGGGCATCAAGAACCTTACTGACGAGGAAGCCCGGGCAATTATAGCCAAAGACCGGGAGAGCCATCAGCGTGATCTCTGTGAAAGCATCGAGAACAAGAGTTATCCTCGCTGGACGATGTACTTCCAAATCATGCCTGAGAAAGAT
>CAYGWI010000012.1:0-16066 GCA_964353715.1 uncultured Dehalococcoidales bacterium
CGGAAGGGCATGGCCCGGTCTTGCTGGCGATGGAGCACCAGTGTCGGAACCCGGAGATTGGGAAGGAGCTGCACCACATTAGCTTTAAATGTGAGGTCTAGTATTTTGGCAGCTATCTCCGGGGTGGCACACTCACGTTGGTACCTTGCCCAAAATTTACCGGCAGCGGCATCGGCACCAGGCATAAAGAGGTCAGTCAGCACCTTTGAACCGACTCCCCAGTGAGCCCCGACCAGAGAAATTAAAGAGGCCTTGAAGTCCTCCGTGGTGATTGCTTCACCGCGGGCAAAGGTAGCATAGAGAATCAGGTGGCTGACCCGCCGTGGATACCTGGCGGTATAGGTTATAGCAACGGGACCAGCCTCAGACCAGGCAAGTAGCGCCAGACGCTTCAGTTTGAGATGGTCAATGACTGTTTCCAGGTCCTGAAGTTCCGACTCCAGTGAGAATTCTGTCCGGTTCCGGTCAGACAGACCCGTCCCGGGCCGGTCATATTGCACCAAAGTATGATGCTGCGCTAGTCTTTCCCCAAAACGGCGGCTTGCCGGGTCTTGCCAACCCAACTCTTGATGGCTTATCCACGGTGGTGGCACAACCAAGGCAGATCCCTGACCCACAGTAGAATAAGCTATACGCGACCCATCCTTGGTGATGCAAAACCGAATCTGATGCTCCAAAATTGAAACCTCGCCCCCGAATCTCGTAAATCTACTACTGAATCTATGTTAAGCCCCTGCAACCCAGCTGTCAAGCTTACCACACGCCTCAGGTCTATCAAATGATCTGAACCCTGCCACATCCCATTCAACGGTCCTTCTAGAAGCGTGACCGGGATGTGTTACTCCTACCCCTTTTCAGCGGCTTTACCTCTTCCGTAAGCCATCGCAAACTTCATACGATGGTACGGAGAGAGGAGGACAGCGCCGGGATTGTTGCCGGTAACCATGTCTTTGACCACAACGTAGGTGACAGGAGCCTTGGAATGCTTGATGAAAATAGTGTCATGTCCCACGCATAGACCATATATGAAGTTCAGCTCCGTACCTTCTCGGTTCATAATCTCCGCCTGGGCTATCGGATTGCAGCTTATGCCCAGCGGGTTCACCCATTCGTCAGGTATCCCCGTCTCTTGAGGTTTCAGACCACCTACCATGCAGGCTACAGAGATAACCTGGAAACCGGCCCTATCCAGGAAGCGGGCGAATTCCCGGCCTTCCCGGATTAGGCCCACGCATACGGCTAATCCTACCTTTCTGGCACCCAGTTCCCTGGCGAACTCGATGCACTGCTGGACTCGAGACCAATCATAGCCTCCTCTTTTGAGCACTTTGGCTGCAGCTAAATGGAATCTGTTATCGTCGGGCTGGAGATACTGCCGTTTGCTTTCCTCGACCACGTCCAGAAACTTCCCAGCCTGGCAATACTCAGGGATTCCCTGGGGATACCGCGCCAAACACTCGTTATCTTTGCACTGGTGACACTGGATTATCTTAGCTTCCTTGGACATTCTTCCCTCCTTACCAGATAAATGCACACGACATGGTCATTGCTCTTCAAATGTCGCATTCGCAAAAGCTATCACCCTCTCCGGCCAATGTCAATTCGACGCAATGTTACAGCTTAGTGATCGGTCCAGGAGCTCAATCATATGGCAGCCCCGAGTATCTTCCAATCGCAGAAAACGTAGTATAATACCAAAACATACTATGCCAAAGATAAGAGCAGGTATAATAAACGTCACTGGCTACATTGGCGCCGAACTGGCTCGCCTACTTTGCCGGCATCCCCAGGTGAAGGTTGTCACTGTCACGGGGAGAAGCGCAGCCGGGCAGAAACTCGGTGACATCTTCCCCAGCTTGGCAGGAACCAACTATACAATAAAGGCGGAGCTTGACAACAAGATCGACATCGCTTTCTCAGCGATGCCTCACAAAGGCAGCTTAGACATAGTACCATCCCTACTAAAGCAAGGTGTCAGGGTTGTCGATACCAGTGCTGACTTCAGATTGAAGAACGTCGATGAATATCCCAAATGGTATGGGTTTACCCATCCGTCGCCCAGGTTACTGAAAGAGGCGGCCTTCGGCTTACCGGAGCTACACCAGAAGGAAATTGCTTCGGCGTCACTGGTGGCAAACCCGGGCTGCTATAGCACCAGTGCCATCTTGGCTCTGGCACCTGCAGTTAAACAAGGGCTTGTTTCCCCCGACATAGTGGTGGACAGCAAATCGGGCGTCTCGGGCGCCGGCAGGAGCTTGACCTTGACCACCCATTACTCAGAGGTCAACGAGGACGTCTGTGCGTACTCCCTTGACGGACATCGCCATCTGCCCGAAATAGAACAGGAATTGAAAGCCCTTGATCCATCCCTCTCTCCGTCAATAGCATTTGTCCCTCATCTGGTGCCCATGACCAGAGGCATACTGACCACCTGCTATGCCAAATTGGCCGACAGGCGCAGACTGACGGTTACCGGCCTGACCCAGATATACCGGGAATTCTACAAACATGCTCCCTTCGTTCAGATAACGACCCAGCCTCCCCACACCAAGCACGTCTGGGGCACTAACTTCTGCCTTGTTTATCCCACCATTGATTCGAGGACAGGGAGGCTTATAGTTGTTAGCTGTCTGGACAATCTCGTGAAGGGAGGGGCTGGGCAAGCAGTCCAGAATATGAATCTGATGTTTGACCTGCCTGAGACTACAGGATTGGAAGCCTTACCCATTTATCCTTGAAATGCGCAGGGGCACTCTTTTGTCGGAAACACTTTTGTTGTGAGCCCCGTTTCAACCGCCTCCGTTCCGCTGGTTCTCTGTCGCTAAACAGAACATCCATTGCCTGTTTCAGTACATCTTAACTAGCAGAAACATTACTAAAGGACTATTTACAGTAGCTAATAGCGATGGTATAGTGAAACCAGATTAGGTTTATTCGACTAAGTTCACCGAAAGTAGCGAAATAGCGATGGTAACCAAATCTACTCCAACAGAGAAACAGGATAGGAAAAGCCCGGCCTCACAGGCCACGAAACCACGGACAGACGCGAGGACTACTAATTCGTGCTTTGTGAACGATAACCCGGTAACATCTATGACACAAAAAATAGGACAGCCACTGATGAAGGTCCTTGTCTGCGACGATGATCCGGCAGACTGCGAATTGATCCGCACGTGTCTGCAAAAGATAACTGACAGGGAAATCGTGTTGCTCGAGGCCGGGTATACCGAGGAAATCCGAGACGCTATACGTAAACGTAGAATTGACCTGGTCTTAATGGACAATCAAATGCCCGGGAAACCGGGGATGCAGTGGCTTGCAGAAATCTCAAGAAAACAACTTGCCCCCGTGGTTATGTTGACCGGGTCTAGGACTGAAGAAATAGCGGCACAGGCTTCTCAAGAGGGAGTAGTTGGCTATTTACCGAAGGCCAGCCTATCGCTGGAGAAGCTAAGTAACATCATCAATGTTGCGCTGGATAAATGGACGCGGCTACAACAAGCTAAGGCCGACAACGAAAAGCTGGAAAGACTGGCGACCTTCGATTCGTTGACCGGACTGTACAATCGTCGAGCAATCTTAGATAGGCTGCGCGAGTTAATCAACCTTGCCAATCGCTACAAAGAGGATTTCAGCCTGATAATGCTGGACATCGACCACTTCAGAAAGGTCAATGACCGCTACGGGCACCTCACTGGAGATAAGGCCTTAGAGAAAATCGCCGCCTTAATTCGTCGCAATATCCGGGATACAGATACAGTCGGCCGATACGGAGGGGAGGAGTTTATCATTATTTTGCCCAGGACCAATTTGGCTTCATCCTGGGCTGCAGCTGAGCGGCTCCGCACCATAATTGAGAAGACCGAGATGAAAGACTCCGCCGGAAATGTATTCGCCGTAACCGTAAGTCAGGGATTGGTAGGCTGGGAACGGAACGACGATGTCGGCTCTCTGATTTCTCGGGCTGACGAGGCCCTCCGCAAGGCCAAGGAGAAGGGGCGAAACCGTGTGCACATTCTGCTCGGCCCGAGCTTAAGAGACAAAATCTAACCAGAATATGCCGTAAACCTCAGCCGGAACGGTGCGCTTTACACGTGTTCTATGTCCATCCCCATCATCCCTTTAATCAATGAATGAGCAATCCATTGATGGATGTGGCCGAACTGATTTATTCTCCCACCAGTCAGATGTGGCTCGCCAGTCTACCGAATTCAAGGTATCTAGCTATATGACAACGCCGCCATCTACAACCAGAGTGTGCCCGGTCACATAGCTAGAGGCATCAGAAGCCAGGAAAATCACAGCCCCAACCATCTCGTCAGGCTCGGCTACGCGGCGCAACGGAGTCCTATCCATGACCGCTTGTTCAATAGCCGGGTTGCTCCACAGAGCTTCACTGAACCGGGTTTTGGTCAGCCCCGGTGCTATTGCATTCACCCTGATGTTGTACTGAGCCCACTGCTGCGCCATCACTTTCGTTGCCATAATCACCCCGGCCTTACTTATGGAGTAAACTGGAAGAATGTCGGGCGTAATCCCGGCTACTGAAGCAACGTTGATGATTTTACCCCCACCCTGCTCTTTCATCACTCTGGCCACAGCCTGGCTGAGAAAGAATAGCCCTTTCAAGTTGAGATTCATAATGGAATCCCAGGCACGCTCTTCTATATCTATGGCAGGGGCCATGGTCGGGTTAGTGCCAGCGTTATTCACCAGAATATCAATTCTGCCAAACTCATCCTTTACCTTTGGAACCAGATTCCCTATCTCCTCTACTCTGCCCACATGTGTCGCCACAGCCATTGACCTGCGTCCCAATCCTTTTATCTCTCTAGCCACCTCTTCAAGGTCCGGCAGCTTGCGGCTGGTTACAGCCACGTCGGCGCCAAATTTGGCAAGTCCCACAGCAATAGCCTTCCCAATGCCCCGACTGCCACCGGTCACCAGAGCCACCTTGCCTGACAGAGAAAAAACATTTGGAGAAACAGTCATCGCGCGCCTCCTGAACAAGATTCGTCAGCTTTGATGAGAGCCGACACCAGAGTATATATTACAGATGGGATTACCCGCAACTGGAATCTGTTTATCCGTCATGCTGACATCTCGCTCGTTGTCCTGTACACATCATAAATACGATTCAGCAAGCTGGAAATAGCTCTGGGCCGCAGCTAATACCCTGGCCTTTTCTTCTTCGGGAATATAGGGGTCATCCAGCTTAAAGCTCTCCACCTTGCCCCGCACGTAAGCCCGGTAGCATTTGTAGAAATTTAACAATTTCAGGATCTCTTCATCGTGACTCAACTCCACGTAGGTATCTACCAGATGCCGGGAAAGACCAGCCTGCCGATAGCGATCCAGGTCCATAGCCAGAAAGGCAATCTCGGAGGCTACATCGCCATATCGGAATCGGTCGTTAAATTCAATACAGTCGTAAATGCAGACCTGCCCGCCAGAGCTCGGCTCGCCTGCTGAAGTCATACGGCGAGCAGGCAGGCGGGTATCGTCAGTGAAACAAACATGAGCGGCATGAAGATCGCCGTGGCAATCTCTGATTCTGCCTTCCTTTACCCTTTTCTCAAACAGCCCAGCATTGCCTTTGATGAAATCATCGGTATAGCCTCTGACTCGCTCATATTTCGCTCTAAAAGTGGTGAGGCCAATATATTTCTCGGTCTGAGCGAAGTTCTCATCGCAATTGCGTCGTATGACATCCAACCTGCCAAAGGCGGCAATATCTGGATTTGTTTCGGCTTTCTTATGAAAGTCTGCCAGCTTATCAGCTACCCTGGCCACCATTTCCGGCGTCACCTCACCTCGGGGTAGGAGCACATCCATCATGCGGTCCTGCGGCAGCTGCCTCATTTTCACAGCATACTCTGTGGCCTTGCCTTGTCCCTCAATACGGACTAGATTGCTTCGTCGCTTCGCTCCTCGCAATGACATCGTTATCGGAACCACGGCTAAATACACATCGGGGCAAAGGCGCCTGTTTAGCTCCAGTTCTTGTTGACAGAAGAAATGGCGCTTTTCCAGGGTGGTGTAATCCAGATAACCCAGGTTGACCGGCTTTTTGACTTTATAGACATATTCGCCGGCAAGGAAGATAAAAGACATCTGGGTCTGGACCAGTTCTATACACTGCGGTCGATCGGGGTAAGCCTCCGATTTGAGAAGGGCTTCAACTAAGGGTGGTAGTGCTGACATCAGTCTTCTAATGAAATCTCAGGTTCTCTCCCATACAGCCGCCATGCCCTGCCCGCCACCGATACACATGGTCTCCAGGCCATGATGCAAATTCCTGCGCACCATATCATAGACGATGGTCACCGCTATCCTCGCCCCGGTGCAGCCGATAGGATGACCCATAGATATGCCGCTACCATGAGGGTTAATATGGTCAGAATCCCAACCGAGCTCCTTCATACAACCCAGTACCTGAGAGGCAAAGGCCTCATTAAGCTCAATAACATCCAAGTCCTTATTCCCGAGCCCCGTCTTTCTGAGCACCTTTCTCACCGCCGGCACAAGGCCCAGTCCCATGTATTTGGGGTCTGTGCCACCTGAAGCCCAGGCCCTCAGTGTCGCCATAGGTTTGAGACCCAATTCCTTCGCCTTGTCTCGGGACATGAGCACCAGTGCAGCAGCGGCGTCATTGATCCCCGAGGAGTTCCCGGCAGTGACCGTTCCATCTTTTCGAAATGCCGGCGCAAGCCTAGCCATTTTTTCCATGGAAGTGTCCATAGGTCGCTCATCAGTATCAAAAACAAGTGGCTCTCCTTTCTTCTGTGGGATAAGAAAGGGAACTATCTCATCCTTGAACAAGCCATCCGCAATGGCTTTGCGCGCCCGCACATGGCTAAGATAGCCGATCTCATCCTGCTGTTGGCGGGTGAAGCCGTATCTCCCGGCGATTTCCTCTGCCGTATTTCCCATATGATAGCCGTAGAATATTTCCCATAACCCGTCATAGACCATGAGGTCTATAATCTCCCCCCTGGCTCCGACATCCATGCGATAGCCCCAGCGCGCCTTCGGGAGAAGATATGGAGTGTTGCTCATGCATTCCATACCGCCAGCAACCACGACATCGGCTTCGCCCAGCATTATGGCTTCCGCTCCCAGGGTGATAGCTTTCAGACCTGAGGCGCAGACCTTGTTAACTGTAAAGGCAGGGGTCTCTTTAGGAATGCCAGCGCAGATGCAGGCCTGGCGAGCGGTGTTCTGCCCTTGTCCGCCTTGAAGGACATTCCCCATGATCACTTCGTCAACCTGAACGGGACGCAGGGAAGAATCGTAAGAATAGTGCTTCTTCTCCGGCTCTATTATTCCATCAGACTTGAGTGCGTCAGGGCCATAGCCGAGCAACTCCTTACTGGATTGTGGCCTTAGTCCCGCTCGTTTAAGTGCTTCTTTGATTACCGTGGCACCCAGCTCCACAACAGGTATGTCCTTCAAAGAACCGCCGAAGGCGCCAATAGCCGTCCTGGCGCCACTGACAACGACTACTTCTTTTTGCATTCTCTAATCTCCTTCTATCAGGATTTACTCCCAGATACTCCAACCGGATATCTGGGCCGAAGTCAAATCGCAATCTAGCACTCTAATGCAGGCTATGAAGGTCTGAATGCCAGGAAAGTCATCGGGCTTTCTGCTTCGCCCTTGTGCAAGAACTCTACCTTAAGAGGAGTGCCAATCTTTATGGCTTCCGGCTTGCTGGCATCCACTCCCTCAATGCGAGCGACAACCTTCACCCCTTCTTCCAACTCTACGACCCCGGAAACATAAGGATGCTTCCTGTCGTACCCTTCTTTGATCATGAACGGAGGACCTATGGCTATGCAGGTGAAGGCAGCCAGTTCGCCATTTCCCTTCATCTCGACCCATTCCAGCTCAGAGCTATAGCACTTGATGCAAATGGAGCGAGGAGGTACGGAAAAGACGCCACATCGCCTGCATTTTGACCCCATCAACTTATCTTCGCTGAGAAATCGCTCGTAGGAAATGTCATTAAAGGGCCTTACTTCCATTTGCTGTGTCTCCTTATCATCTTCTTTCCAGAATAGTGAGCGTGCAGGTCCCTCCTGTCCCTCCCAGGCTCTGGGTCGCCCCGACCCGCAAATCCTTAATGGGCACCTGCCTTTCTCCGGCCTCACCCCTCAACTGTTTCCAGATTTCAACAAGTTGCCCTGTGCCTGTGGCTCCCACAGGATGTCCTTTGCATTTAAGTCCCCCCGAGGTGTTGATGGGCTTCGAACCATCCAATCTTGTCAGGCCTTCCTCCACTGCTTTGTATCCTTCGCCAGGCTTGAAGAAACCCAGGTCCTCGATGTGCAGGATTTCCGCTATCGAGAAGCAATCATGTACCTCGGCAATTTGAACGTCTTCGGGCTTGAGCCCCGACAGCTCATAGGCTTCCTTTGCTGCATATCTTGTCGCCTCAAAATAGGTAAGGTCTTCTTTGGCATGTAAGCCTTTGCCACTCCCCTGTCCTATGCCGGCAACATATAGCGGGTTGTCGGTGAAACTCCTGGCTATCTTCTCAGCTACCAACAAGACACAGCTTGCTCCGTCGCTTATGGGGCAGCAATCGTAGAGATGCATGGGCCAGGCCACCACAGGATTAGCCATGGAATCACGCAGGAATTCCTTTTCATCTCTCCAGGCAGGTACAGGCACTCCTTTGTTCTTGGCCTTTTCAATTCTCTGATTCATGATGTCTCGAATGGAGACATTGAACTGTGCCTTGGGATTTAGGCGAGCATTGTTATGGCTTTTTATGGTGACATTCATCAGATGCTCCCGGTTGGCACCATACTTGGCGAAATAAGCAGTGGCGATGGCGCCAAAAACACCAGGGAACGTAAATCCCGCTTTCACTTCGTAAGGGCTAGCGGCCATTGCCAGACCCTGCGTGACTTCCTCCGTGCTGCGTTTCGACATCTCCTCAACCCCGCCAACCAGGACCACATCATAAAACCCTGATGCTATAGCGAAGACTCCTTCTCTAAAAGCGAGGGCGCTGGAAGCGCAGGCACCCTCCGTCCGCGTTGCCGGCTTCGGCGTGAGCCCGAGCAAATCCGAAATTATCGGCCCCCAGTGTCCCTGATGCACAAAAAAATCGTTGGTGAAATTCCCGAGATAAAGGGCGTCAATATCTTTGGGGTCTATCCCCTTGTCTACCGTGGAAAGCATTTCACGGAAAGCTTCAGCAAACAGGTACTTCGAATCCTTGTCGCTATAGATGCCGAATCTTGACATCCCTGCGCCCACCACAGCCACCCCCCTTCCCAGTTTTCTTCGCCCTCGCATTTCACCTCCTGAGTAGGAAGCTATTGACAATCTCCCTACTATATCAAATTCCTGGGCGACATTAAAGAATTATCCTGGGGCGGCACATGTTACAGAAATGCGCCTCCTTCAGGTCGGTATCAGCCAGGCTATTGGAAAAGTGCATGACACATCTGTTATTGGAACAATGTCCCAAGCCAAAGGTGTGTCCGAGTTCATGGACTACCTCCTTGGTGGCTCTTTCCAGAAACAAAGCATCGTCCGGAGCCAAGCCATAATATTCTTGCCTTAGCCTACACAGCGATACGATGGCTGTTCCGGACAACACATCGGCTTCGCCAAATACGAAGTTAAGCCTGGGAACATAAAGGTCAATATCTGCTACGCCGACAACGTTTTCCTCCCGTTCTGCCCTTCCGAGAGACGCCAGCAACCCCGAGGAAAGGTATTGCTTCCTCTCCGGATTATAAGTCTGAGCTAAATCACTGAAACCTGTTCCCATTACTACCGGACAATGGAAGATATCGCCAACCCTGTCCTTAAGCTTCTCCATTGTCTCGTGGGGTATATCGCCTAACGGTTTGAGTGTAATTTTCACTTGATTCTTTGCTTGTGTACTTCTCCCAGGCGTAGTCCAAGATTCTACCATAGCCTGAGCAAGGCGTGATGCGTAAGTAGTATAATGGCGGGAATCCGAGGACGGGAATTGAATTACAACCAGGCAGAAGAGTATCTCAACAGTTTCACTAACTACGAGCAGATTCCGGGCATAACCTATGCCCAGGTTGGCTACAGCTTAAGACATCTAGAAGAGCTGCTAAACCGTATGGGCGATCCTCAGCTGGCAGCCAAGACGATTCATATCGCCGGCACCAAGGGGAAAGGAAGTGTGGCGGCTATGACTGCCCAGGTTCTGAGTACTTCAGGTTATAAAACGGGACGGTACACATCTCCCCACCTTCACAATCTAAGGGAGCGTATTACCATAGATGGCAGCTTGATTTCCGAAGCTGAGTTTGCTGCTGCCATGGCAGAAGTCAAGCCCTTTATCGAGTCCATGAGGCCGGACTGTAGCTTCAGGCAGTTCACCTATTTCGAGGCATTGACTGCGCTGGCATTTGCTTATTTCCAGAAGAAGCGAGCGGACTTTCAAGTACTGGAAGTCGGTCTGGGTGGCAGGCTTGATGCTACTAACGTTGTGCCTAATCCCGCGGTCTGCGTCATAACTTCCATCAGCCTGGACCATACTCAAATCCTGGGCAATACCCTGGAGCAAATAGCCCGGGAAAAAGCAGGCATTATCAAATCCGGCTGTTGGGTGGTGATTTCTCCCCAGCCAGAAGAGGCAGCTGCCGTGATTGTTGCTATTTGTCGGGAGCGGGGGGCAAATGCGGTTCAGATAGGCAAGGATGTCACCTGGCATAAGATAGGCGGTGACCTTCGTCAGCAATCGCTGGTGATCCAGGGTAGAACTGGTAAATATGAAGTCACCATTCCCCTTTTGGGCGACTTTCAGCTTGAAAATGCTGCCACTGCCGTAGCTGCTTCAGAGGTTCTGGCTTCCGAGGGCTTTGCCGTCTCAGCCGCCAGTATTGCCCAGGGACTTGCACAGGTTAGGTGGCCCGGGCGATTCCAGATCTTGCGGCAAAGGCCTATAGTGGTAGTTGATGGTGCTCACAATGCGGCATCGATGAAAAGACTGATCACTAACCTCAAAGAGTACTTTCCTCAAAAGCGGATTCTTCTTGTTTTCGGGACATCCTGCGACAAAGACATACCGGGAATAATAAATGAGTTGGTTTCCCTTTCTCCTCAGGTCATAGCTACACAGGCTTCTCATTCCCGTGCTGCCCCTCTCTCAACTCTGGTTGCCGAGTTCACCAAACGAGGTATTGAACCTGAGACCAGAGGAACTGTGACCGAAGCCGTATCCCGAGCCCTATCGATAGCAAGCAAGACAGACGTTATCTGCGTTACCGGCTCCCTGTTTGTCGTGGCTGAAGCGTTAGACTATTTCTCAGGTGCCTGAGTTTCCATAGGAGAGACCAGGCCTTCCTTGGGCAACATCTTGCCCAGGATTTGCTGGAGCGCCATGACATGGCTACATATCTCCCACTGGGAAAAGAAATGACAGGTGCAATGCCATTTTCCATTGGAATAGCTTAGCTTATGGTCATCGTTCTCTCCCCGGAAGACAGCGGTTAAACCTGAGAAAGTGACACGATCTGGTTCCTGAGCGTACCTCTTGGCTTTTTCGATCTTCCCGATAAGACTGGACCGCATTTTACTCTTTAAGTATACAACAGGGGACGGCAAAAGTCCACCCTCCGTAACCATTCAGTACCTTAGTGACACTTCCTTTTTTTGTCATTGCGAGGAGCGATAACGACGAAGCAATCTCTGAAGGGAAAACCCTAAATCCCAAGCACCAAATACCAATGCTCAAAACATCTAGGATTTTGAGTTCTGATGTTTGGATCTGCTTAGAACTTAGAAGTTAGGATTTAGAATTTAGCGGCGGGGATTGCCACGCCCCGACAAGTCGAGGCTCGCAATGACACGGGAGGGTATTACCCAACGTTACAAGCATTTGGAGCATCACCCATCTATCTGAACCAGATCAACCATCTCGTAACCAGATGCAACTGTGCTATCATAGTGGTTGGTTTGGAAATGATGTAATGGTCTTTCAGCCGCAACTCAAGATTCTTATCAACCGTGACGAGATAGCTAAAACTGTAGACAGGTTGGCTGCTGAAATTGCGAGGGATTATCAGGGTAGGCAGCCTCTGCTCATCGGCGTGCTTAAAGGAGCTTTTATGTTTACAGCTGACCTTGTTCGCCGACTCGACCTCCCTTTGGAGATCGAGTTCATAGAACTCTCGAGCTACGGCTGCGCCCGGGAGAGTGCGGGCAAAGTGAGAGTAGTCCAAAGGCTCAACACCTCTATAAAAGGCAGGGACGTTCTGGTGATTGAAGATATCGTGGATACTGGAATCACCATCTCCTTCCTACTCGATTACTTGAAAAAGAAGAGGCCTGCTTCACTGAAGCTCTGCGCTCTAGCAGACAAGCCGTCTCGCCGCAGGGTTCCGGTGACGATAGATTATCTGGGCTTCGGAGTGCCCAATAGATTCATCGTGGGATATGGACTGGACTGTGATGAGAGATTCCGCAATCTGGCCCATATATATGCCTTGGAGGACTAAGAAATGAATTTGAAGGAGCTTATTTCTGTGGCCAGAGGGCAAACACCCGCTGATTTGTTGCTCAAAAATGCGCGGATAATAAACACTTTTGTGGGAGAAATAGAGCAAGCCAACGTGGCTATCTTCGGCGATACGATTGCCGGAGTAGGAGATTATGACGAGGCCAAGGAAATTTTCGATTTACAGGGCGCGTTTTTGGCCCCGGGATTTATCAACGGACATGCACACATAGAAAGCTCCATGCTGCACCCGGCAAGATATGCTCAAGCCGTGGTGCCCAGAGGCACTCTAGCTGTGGTCACCGACCTGCATGAAATCGCCAATGTGTGTGGATCTGAAGGAATAAAGTTCGTTGCCAATTTGGCGCGAAAGCTCCCGCTGGATATGCTATTCATGGCTCCGTCATGCGTGCCAGCAACCAATCTGGAAACCTCAGGCGCCAGAATCAGCTCCGGGGAAATCAAGAGAATTCTTGCCCACCCTAAGATAATCGGCCTGGGAGAGATGATGGACTTTCCCGGCGTCCTTAGAGGGGATGAGGAGGTTCTGAAGAAAATCAGTGCTGCAAAAGGGAGCGTAATTGATGGGCATGCACCGGGGCTTACTGGCAGGGACCTAAACGCCTACATCTCTGCTGGCATTCTTTCCGACCACGAGTCTAATACTCTGGAAGAGGGAAGAGAGAAATTGCGCCAGGGAATGTACCTGATGATTCGAGAGGGGTCCTCAGAGAAGAACCTGGACACTCTCCTGCCCCTGGTTACCGATAATACCTACAAAAGATGCATCTTCGTGGTGGACGACCGGAGTTGTTCTGATTTGCTTAAGGAGGGCGATGTTGACGCTGTGGTCCGAAAGGCCATTAGCAGAGGTCTAGACCCAGTCCGGGCAATTCAGATGGCCACGATTAACGCTGCCGAGTATTTCCGACTTCACGATAGAGGAGGCATTGGCCCGGGTTACGTAGCCAATCTTATCACCATCACTGACCTGGCTAAATTGGAGATAGATATGGTCTTCTACAAAGGGAGGGTAGTGGCGAGGCAAGGCAAGCCATTGTTCCCCTTTCCTCCTGTTACTGTACAGCTAAAAGACACGGTACGCATTAAGTCTCCTACAGCACAATCGCTGAAGATTGCCCCTGCCGGCGAAACCTACCCGGTCATCGAAATTGTCCCCGGACAGATAGTCACCAGGAAGGCAGTAGAAAAGATACAGGTTGTGGATGGCGCAGTGGTACGTGATCTGGAGAGAGACATTCTGAAACTGGTGGTGGTGGAAAGACACAAGGCCAGCGACAACATCGGAGTAGGCCTGGTAAAGGGATTCGGCTTGAAGAAAGGAGCATTAGCCTCATCAGTGGCTCATGACTCTCACAACATAATAGCGGTGGGCGCCGATGACCTCGACATCCTCAAGGCAATCGAGGAAATTAAGAGGTTACAGGGCGGCCTTGTTGTCTGCGCACACTTGGAGATCCTCGCCTCTTTACCGTTGCCCATCGCTGGCTTGCTTTCTCCGGAGCGGCTAGATGTGGTCGTATCCCAGTATGAGAGTGTGGAAAAGGCTGCCGCCAGCCTGGGGAACCTTCCCCCAGCCCCATTTGCCATCCTTTCCTTCCTGGCCCTGCCCGTGATTCCCGAACTGAGATTGACTGATCTGGGCCTGCTAGATGTCACCGAGTTCAAGCTGCTCGGGTAGAATGGACGTGACACCCTGAGTTTGCGCGTGCAGTTAGACAACCAAGCTGCGATCTGCAGCTGCTAACTCGCAACAACAAACACCCGTCCCTCTTTTTCCGGTTCAGCCAACGGCGTACTCAAATCCTGGATCCGGGCAAAATGCACATTCCGCCAGCCCGCATCAAGTAGCGCCTTTCGAACCGTTTCCATTGTGAAGATGGTGTTGAACACAGTCTCTTCAAAGCGCTCATACAAGCCGTCGGGCATCCGAAAGAACCCGCTAATCCTTGTCCATGCTCTACCACCTTGTTCGTCATAGATGCCCCGGTTGACAATCAAGGCATCTTCACTGCTCTCGTCCACTTGAATGCCGTTCCATCGCCTCAGTCCGTTGCGTGTATTCAGGTCAAAGATGAAGAGACCCTTGCTGACCGCTCTGACGCACCGAAGGCATCGCCTGAGACTCTCTTCGTCTTCAAGATGGTTGATTGAGTCGTACGTGGAAACCACCAGACCAAAGCGCTCTTCCAGCGTGAAATCGCTGGCATCGCATCGCACGAACCTGGCTTGACCAGACTCGATGTACCCCCCTGTCTTCTCCTGGGCAAAGTGCAGCATGTGTTCCGAAAGATCAATACCAACGACCTTGTAGCCTCTCTCCAGGAAATGCAGGGCCAGATGGCCGGTGCCGCAGCAAAGGTCAAGAACAAGTCTATTCTTTCGGCCCGCGGCTGTTGTAGCGTAGAAGTCAAGAAGAGGCGGAGCAACCTGCTTGGCGAAGCCAGACCACTTGGCATCGTAGACACGGGCAAAGACCTTCCCATAAGCCTGCATTCGATTTCTTCCCGGAGGCGAGCAACCCGTGGCTCCATCCCAGAGCCACTCCACGAGATACAGTCTATGTCGATGCGGTCTGACATGTCAATAATCTGCCAGTCAAGTGATACCGCTCTGGCGAGCGCCATCCTCTTTGCCAGCCGGACGACCGAGGTGTCTCACTTTCTGGCTCCACAACCTAGCCGGCAGGACAAACGGCGGCACGTGTGCCCGACAAGTTCCGCCCATTGCCTAGCACCTCCGCGTGGTGTATACTGCTGTCTCTCATGACCAGGGCTCTGAACCGCCGACCGTCAGGATTCCCCGGCTTCTCCATCGTATGGCTTGGCCAGTTGGTCTCAATCGCCGGATCTGGCATGACGCGCTTCGCGCTGACGATCTGGGTCTGGCAGCAGACCGGATCGGCAACTGCTCTGGCTCTGGTCGCAGTGTTCTCATTTGCTCCCGCCATCATTTTCAGCCCGATCGCCGGTGTCATCGTTGACCGCGTCAGCCGAAAGAAAGTCCTGATTGCCAGTGACATCGCGACAGGTCTCTCGACCGTGGCAATCCTGGTACTCTATTCAACGGGCTCGCTGGAGATATGGCACCTGTGGGCAACCGGTTTCTTCGCCAGCACTTTCGAATCATTCCAGTTTCCGGCATATTCCGCATCCATCGCAACGATGATCGAGAAGAAGCACTACACCCGCGCCAATGCGATGATGGGAATGGTATATTCAGCCTCCGGCATTATCGCCCCCGTCACAGCAGGTGCCTTGCTGCCTTTTATCGGAATCAACGGCATCATGCTCATCGATATTGCCACCCTTATATTTGCCGTGGGCACCCTATTGTTGGTAATCATTCCCAACCCCATACAGACAGAGGCCGGACGTGCCAGCCGCGGTACCATCTTCCAGGAGTCGCTCTTCGGCTTTCGCTACATCTTCGCCAATCCCAGCTTGCTCGGTTTGCTGCTTATCTTCTTTGCTACTAATCTGGTTTTCGGTCTGGTCATGATCCTGTTCGCGCCCATGATCCTGGCTCGAACGGGAGACAACACTATTG
>CAYGWI010000013.1:0-15207 GCA_964353715.1 uncultured Dehalococcoidales bacterium
TAAATGAGAAGCTTCCAATGATTACCCAGATTATCGGCCAGGCTATGGTCCAAAAGAGCGCGGCCTTCTCCCTGAGGAGTTCCTTTAATGCTTTGTTATAGGCTGCGGATATCTGCCTCAATTATCCGGTTGCCTCCTGTAGGTTCCTTTGGGTCAGTCTGAAAAAGACGTCTTCCAAGGTAGGCCGTGCCATTTCGATACGCATCACCCTAAGCCCGACCTGGTCGAGGCTTCTTACCACATCGGCCAGTACTCTGTCTCCGTTTCGCGAGTAGATTTTGTAGCCAGCCTCGGATTCTGCCACCTTTCCTTCGACGCTGAAGCGCCTCAATACTGAGAGCACGTTGTCGCTCTTTACAGCCGTCTCCACGGTAATCACATCCTCGACAGCGTGTTTTCTTTTGAGTTCATCAGGCGTGCCTTCGGTTATCATTCTGCCGTTGTCAATTAAACCTACTCTCGAGGCTAGCTCGGCATCGCTCCCGATATGAGTGATCAGGATAATGCTCGTTTTCTTATCCATGATCTCTTGAATCATACTGAAAAAGGACCTTCTGGCAGCGGGGTCAAGTCCCGTAGTCGGCTCATCCAGGATGAGGACCTTTATACCAGGGAAAGTTGCTGTCGCAATTTCTAACCTTTTTCTCATCCCACCAGAGTACTTGGCCACTCTTTTATCCGCTTCCTCAGAAAGACCAACGCGTTGAAGCATTTCAACCACCAGTTGATTTGCCTGATTCCGGGAGTATCCCAGGAGATTAGCGAAATAAACGAGGTTTTCTCTTCCTGAAAGCTTGGGTGAGGAAAAATTCTCCTGCGGTACATAGCCTATGAATTCCCTGGCCTGTGCCGGCTTTTCTCCATACACTTCAACAATACCACTGTCTTGTGTTCTTACCGCAGCAATTATCGAAGCCAGTGTAGTCTTGCCCGAACCATTTGGCCCCATCAGGGCATAGAACTCGCCCTCCGCCACATCAAGGTTGACTCCATCAAGCACGCGCTGGCTATCATATGTCTTGACTAGGTTCTCTACATGTATCGCAAACACTTAGAACTGCCCCGCTCTTTCATAATCATGTTCCATCTGAGTCAGCTTGTCTAGTTCAAGGTGCTAAACCCAGCCCCGCAGCTTCATCGTTTCTACTACACGTGCGACAGCTATCACGTACGCTGCCTGACGCATGTTTATCTTGTATTCTCGGCTGGTATTCAACACGGAATGATAGGCGGAAGTCATCTTCTTGTCCAGCCGTTCGCGAACCCCGGCTTCATCCCAGAAGTACAAGGAGAAGTCCTGGACCATCTCAAAATAGGAGACTGTAACACCGCCGGCGCTGCACAGGAGGTCGGGTATCACATGAACGCCCTTTCTATATAGAATGTCATCGGCTTCTGGCGTAGTCGGACCATTGGCTAACTCGGCGACAATCCTGGCTTTGATATTTCGAGCAGCCTTGGCCGTTATCACGTTTTCTATAGCCGCCGGGATGAGTATATCCACGTCAAGTTCCAAAAGTTCCTCTTGGGAAATTCGTTCCGCACTCGGCAAATTGCACACGGAGCCAGTCTGGGATTTGCAGACAAGAGCCGCGTCTGGATCGAGTCCAGCCCTGCAGCATACTCCACCCCTGCTGTCACATATGGCTACTATTCTAGAGCCGAAAATCTCGCTGCATAACCGAGCTGCATGATATCCAGCATTTCCATAACCCTGAACGGCAATCGTAGCTTTGCCCAAGTCAATGCCCAGTGTCTCAGCCGCTTCGCGGATAGTATACATACCACCCTGGGCCGCGGCGTCATTCCGTCCAGGAGAACCACCAATGGACAGTGGCTTGCCCGTGACAACGCCGAATTGTGGCTTCGCCGCAATGGCTGAGTACTCATCCATCATCCAAGCCATAATCTGTGGCGTGGTATAAACGTCGGGGGCAGGCACGTCCTTGTCAGGCCCGATGAACTGGAATATGCCCCGCACATATGCTCGGCTCAATCTTTCTAATTCACCGGGGGACATCTCCTTGGGATTGCAGATAACACCACCTTTGGCACCTCCTAGAGGCAGGTCTAGCAAGGCGCACTTCCATGTCATCCAGGCAGCCAGTGCTCGAACGGTATCGATGGTTTCGTCGGGATGGAATCTAATACCGCCCTTTGTGATGCCTCTGGCATCATTGTATTGAACTCTAAACCCCTGGAACACTTTTATGTGACCGTCGTCCATCCGCACTGGCAGCGATACGTGGAGTTCGCGCATAGGCGTTTTGAGCATTGCAGTTACGTCTTGTGGCAACCCCAGGATTTCGGCACACCTGTCTATCTGTTGTTTTACCACGTCAAATGCATTAATCTTCTCCAAGTCTCTTTCTCCCTTCAGAGTCGTATACTAGACTAATAATAATCGTCCAGCCTTTGTCGACCATCAGAAAACCGTCTTAGCAATGGCGCATTGGATTACTATAGCGATTCTCTGACCGTTATTCCCTTCCCCTTAAGGTATCTCTTTTGCCCCGGAGATAGAGAGTTCCCCGAAATGGAAGACAGAAGCAGCTAAGACTGCAGAGGCCTCTTCTGTTCACCTTCGACCTTCGGCAAGCTCAGGGCAGGTTCAGGGGAATATGCCTCTGATCGTCATAGCGGTTGCCAACCGTCGCAGTGCAACCATGTAAGCTGCTGTTCTCATGTCGACTTTCTCATTCTCGTTAATTTGCGCCACTGTGGCAAAGGCCTTGGTCATTATTTTTTGTAGGTATTCATTTACTTCTGCTTCATCCCAGAATAAAGACTGTAAACCCTGCACCCACTCCAGGTATGATACTACTACGCCGCCCGCGTTAGCTAATACATCAGGAACAACAAGAATACCCTTATCACAAAGAATCCTGTCCGCGTCGGGGGTAGTTGGGGCGTTTGCACCTTCTACGACGATTTTTGCCCTTACTTGTGCCGCATTAGCTGCAGTTATTTGGTTTTCTAGAGCTGCTGGTACCAAAATATCACATGGTAGTCCCAATAGCTCAGCGTTGGCAAGTTTGGCATTGCCATTACCCATAGCTTCTCCCCCCTTAAAACCAACTACGAATCCTCCACCCTCTCCATTTCTATATTTGAGCAAGTCTTCTATATTAAGCCCCTTTGAGTTATAAGTGCCGCCTTTGACATCGGCTACTGCTATGACTCGACAGCCTGCTCTGGCTAGCCACCTTGCTGCTGCGGAGCCCACATTCCCAAAACCCTGCACTGCTACAGTGGCTCCTTCCAGGTTAATTTGCTTTTGCTTAGCTGCCAATTTGGTAATTAGGGAACAGCCGTGGCCTGTAGCTTCAAGCCTGCCCTCGCTACCACCTATATCTAGAGGTTTACCGGTCACCACCGCTGGAACAGAATATCCCTTGCCCATGCTGTAGGTGTCCATGATCCAGGCCATGACCTGGGGGTTGGTACCAACATCAGGGGCCGGAATATCGCTATCAGGGCCTATTAAGAGTGAGATCTCAAAGGTATAACGCCGGGTTAACCTCTCTAGTTCAGTTTGAGTCAGACGCTCTGGGTTACAAATAACAGCTCCCTTGGCTCCACCATAGGGAACATTAACAACCGCGGTCTTCAAAGTCATTAAGGCCGCTAATGCTCTGACTTCGTCGAGGTTGACCTTGGGATGGTATCTGATCCCGCCCTTACTGGGCCCCCGACTATCGCTGTGCACAACCCTGAAGCCGGTGAAAACTTCTACCCTCCCATCATCCATCTTTACCGGGAAATGAACTGTCAGCTCCCGCTCACACTCCATCAGCCGTACGCGGCATATTTCGGGAATATTCATCTGCCCGCAAATATCGCTGATCAGCTTTCTTACATTGTTGAACCCTTGCTCTGCAGTGTGTGTACTCATGAATTTACCCCCTTACATCATATTTTTCAGGTTTTGCAGTTCTTCCTGTTTTGTGGGAGCCTGGTTTCCCAATCTATTGAGCAATCAGGCTCTCCCTATGCTTACGGGTATTCCCCGTTCTTTTAGATATTGTTTGGCTTCAGATACGGATATTTCTCCGAAGTGGAAGATAGAAGCCGCCAGAATCGCCGAGGCCTTGCCAATTGCCACAGCTTCATAGAGATGCTCAAGCTTGCCTGCCCCTCCGGAAGCAGTAACTGGAATGCTCACGGCTTCGGCCACGGCTGTGGTCATCTCCAGGTCATACCCTGCCCTCGTGCCATCGGCGTCTTTACTGGTAAGCAGAATCTCGCCCGCCCCTAGGCTCTCCACCCTCTTCGCCCAATCAACAATATCTATGCCTGTAGGCTCAGTACCGCCTTTGACCACAACCTCTAATCGCGGAAGTCCGCTTCGAGGCTGGTTTTTTCGCCCATCAATGGCAACAACGAGTCTTTCTTTACCGAACTTCCTCGAGGCCTCTCTGACAAGTTCAGGACTGCTTACAGCCGCAGTATTGACTGAGACTTTGTCTACGCCGATGTCGAATAGGGCTTCCATATCTTCGATATTCCTGATTCCGCCGCCTACTGCAAAAGGAACTGTAATCCTCTTTGCCACCTTCTTGACCCACTCCAGCTTTGTTCCTCTGCTTTCCACAGTAGCGGCGATATCGAGGAAGACGAGCTCGTCAGCGCCTTCTCGACAATAAGCCTCGGCAGCCTCTACAGGGTCTCGGGCATCCCTCAAATTCACAAACTTTATTCCCTTGACCACTCTGCCGTCCTTCACATCCAGACATGGTATGATCCTCATAGATTTCATTTCATAACTCCTTGCAGGCGATCAAGTCTCCGTATTCTACACCAACGCCCATGGTATGGGTTTCCGTCTCTATCCCCGATTCAGAAGCAGCAGCCTGAGGATTGAGTCCGCATGCGATGGGCAGTAAGAAACCGCTTTGCACAATATCAAAGCCAAGTTATGTATGTCAAGCGTAACAGAAGCTTGCTTCGTTAGCTGGCTTGGTGTATCATAAGCAGTAGCTAAGAGATAATCGCTTGAGTCCGCAGCCTAAACACAAGTCTGACCCTCAGAAATCGACTCGGGACATCGACAACATATGAGAGTAGGTGTTCTCGCTCTACAGGGAACCTTCATAGAGCATATTGGTATTCTGCTGCAATTGGGTGTGGAGTCCCCGCCAATCCGTCTGTCCCACGAGCTTGATACACTGGATGGACTTATTATCCCCGGCGGAGAAAGCACTACCATGCTGAGGCTCATGGAGAATTTTGGATTGATTCAGCCCATAAGGGAGATGGCTCGAGAGGATTTACCTATTTGGGGGACCTGCGCCGGGATGGTCTTGCTCGCCAAGAGTACCTCTAACTATGAAATGGAGACTCTGGCTCTCATGGATGCGAAGGTGAGGCGCAACGCCTTTGGCAGCCAGGTTGATAGCTTTGAGGCAGACCTGAAGATACCGGCTGTGGGCGAGGAACCATTCCATGCTGTTTTCATTCGAGCCCCGATCATCGAAGAGGCCGAGCCAGGCGTAGAAATCCTGTCCCGTCTTGCTGATGGCACCATCGTCGCCATCAGACAAAATCGGCTGCTGGCCTGTGCTTTTCACCCGGAATTCACCGACGATTTGAGGTTCCATAGCTATTTCTTGAAGATGGTCAACCAAAGACGGTCTCACAACCGCGAGGATGAAATCCTTCGAGGTAGCCAGCTTAGGTCGTGAAGAGTCGTAGGCTTCCGGAAGGTGTAGAAAGGTAAATCGCTTGTTTCGGATCGAGGTCGCAGTGAAGGCCGATTTCCCCGACCCGGCGGGAGTATGGCGATGGCCTTGGCATTTTTCTGAACGCTGTGGCATGGGCCAGGAGTATTTGAGTAAGAGGGCAGTCTATCGTGCATTAGCGTCTATGGACTGCACAACATGTTTGCCAATGTTTGGCACGCTATAATTTATGGCCAAAGGAGGTCAATTGCACAGCATCAGGGTCGGGATAGCTCAAATTAACTCCACTGTGGGTGACCTCAGTGGCAATACCAAAAAAATAATACAATCCATTGACCAGGCAAAGTCGCTGGCAGTGGACCTGCTCACCTTCCCTGAGTTAGCCATAACCGGCTACCCCCCTGAAGATTTGCTGCTTAAACCACAATTTATCAGTCAGAACAAAGAATGCCTGGACAGGATAATTGAGCATAGCTCAGGCATAGCGATAGTAGTAGGCTTTGTTGACAGCGCTGGGGACATATATAACGCTGCTGCGGTGGTCTGTAACAAGGAACTGGCAGGTGTTTACCATAAGGTCTACCTGCCCAACTATGGCGTATTTGATGAGAACAGGTATTTCCAGGCGGGAACCAACTACTCTATTTTTAACATCTGTGGTGTTGGCATGGGCGTAAGCATCTGTGAAGATATGTGGTATGAAGCCGGGCCAGCCACCGTCCAGGCCTACGCCGGAGCCAGAGTGCTGATCAATATAGGCGCCTCCCCATATCATGCTGGGAAAGGGCTCTCTAGGGAGAGGATGTTTGAGACCAGAGCATCAGACAGTGTGGCTATTGTTATCTATAATAATCTGGTGGGCGGGCAAGACGAGCTTGTATTCGACGGCAGTAGTCTGATTATCAATGAGAAGGGAGAAGTCATTGCCAGGGGCTCGCAGTTTGAGGAAGATTTCCTGGTGGTTGATTTGGATGTGGAGTCTGTATTCCGCTCCCAGTTGCATGATCCTCGACGCAGGAAAGAGACGGCGTGGGTCAAGGAGAAACTGGGACAAGTTATTAAGATAGATGTGTCAAGTGAATGTCCGGCAATTGCCAGACCTCCTCTGCCGCCAAGACGAATTGACAGACTGGATGAATTCGCCGAGGTTTATCAGGCTCTTGTCCTTGGCACCAGAGACTACGTGCGCAAAAACGGCTTTGAGAAAGTAGTTATCGGCTTGTCCGGTGGGGTTGATTCAAGTCTGGTGGCAGCCGTAGCAGCAGACGCCCTTGGCCCTGAGAATGTCATAGGTGTGTCTATGCCCTCTCGTTACTCATCGCCTGGGAGCGTATCAGACGCCGATGCTTTGGCAAGGAATCTAGGCATAGAATTCAAGGTAATACCTATTGAGAAGGCGTTTAGCTCTTACTTGGAAACGCTGGCTGAACATTTCAAAGGCACACAACCTGATATCGCTGAAGAAAACATTCAAGCGAGAATCAGAGGAAATATACTTTTTGCCTTGTCCAATAAGTTCGGCTGGCTGGTGCTCGCTTGCAGCAACAAAAGTGAGACAGCTACCGGCTATGCTACTCTTTACGGGGATATGGCTGGAGGATTTATTCCTCTCAAAGACGTGCCCAAAACAACGGTTTACAGGTTGGCGCAATATAGGAATCGGCGGGCTGGGAAGAAGGTAATACCGGCCGTTGTCTTAAGCAAAGCGCCGTCGGCTGAGCTAAGACCTGACCAGAAAGATACCGATTCCCTACCTCCGTATGATGTACTGGACACTATCCTGAAGGCCTATGTGGAGGATGACTTGGCTATTGACCAGATCATGGCCATGGGTTTCGACCGCGATACAGTCATAAAGGTGGCGCGCCTGGTAGATAGGAGCGAATACAAGCGCCGCCAAGCTGGCCCCGGCATAAAGATAACCCCGAGAGACTTCGGCCGGGATAGGAGATTGCCAATCACCAATCGATTCAGGGAGGGGTAGCTTGATATAATAGGCAAAATAAGGAGGAAAAGCATGACGGACAAGAAAAGCAGAGAGGAAGCAACACAACATGTTCTAAGAGTGGCCAAGGAACATGACGTTAAATTTGTCTGGCTGTGGTTCACCGATATTTTGGGTTTCCTTAAGAGCCTTTCCATCGGCATAAGGGAGCTGGAGACTGCTTTGCAGGAGGGAATGGGTTTTGATGGCTCCTCAATTCAAGGCTTCGCTCGTATTGATGAGAGCGACATGGTTGCTAGACCTGACCCTGACACTTTTCAATTACTCCCCTGGATGCCCAGGGAACACACGGCGGTAGCCCGGATGTTTTGTGACATCCTGAAGCCCGGAGGTGAGCCTTTTGATGGCGATCCCAGGCTTGTATTGAAAAAGAATCTGAAACGAGCTGCAAATCTTGGTCATACTTACTATGTCGGACCTGAACTGGAATACTTCTATTTCAAAGACTCGAAAAGCTGCGAGGGTCTGGATGAAGGCGGGTATTTTGACATGACGCCACCGGGTGCAGCCGATGATTTGAAGCGGGAAACGGTGATGGCACTGGAAGCCATGGGCATTGGTGTGGATAAGTCCCATCATGAGGCTGCTACCAGTCAGCACGAGATAGACATGCGCTATACTGATGCTCTGATTATGGCCGACAATGTGATGACCTATCGCATTGTGGTCAAGGAAATAGCGCTGAGGCACGGTGTCTATGCCACTTTTATGCCCAAGCCGGTCTTTGGCATGAATGGTAGCGGGATGCACGTGCACCAGTCGTTATTCAAGGGCACCCGCAACACTTTTTTTGATAAGAATGGTAAGTATCACCTCTCCAAAGTAGCTTTAAGTTTCCTTGCTGGACTTCTGAAATATGCCCCTGAGTTTACTGCAGTTACCAACCAGTGGGTGAATTCCTATAAACGGCTGGTACCAGGCTGGGAGGCGCCGGTCTACATCTCGTGGGCGACACGGAACCGTTCTGACTTGATTAGAGTGCCGGAATACAAACCAGGCAAAGAAGATGCGACCAGATTTGAGCTTCGTTCCCCTGACCCTGCCTGTAATCCCTACCTTTGCTTCAGCGTGATGCTGGCCGCTGGACTGGCAGGAATTGATGAGGGATTGGAGGCGCCGGAGCCCGTGGAAGCGAATGTTTATCACATGGCCGAGGAAGAAAGAAAGAGGCGAGGAATAGGTAGTCTACCGGCTAGTCTCTTGGAGGCGATTCAGCTCACCGAAAAGAGCAAATTGGTGCGGAAAGCCCTTGGCGACCATGTTTTCAATGCTTTCATTGAGAATAAGAAGATCGAATGGGACCGCTATCGCATTCATGTTACCGACTATGAGCTTGATAGATACCTGCCAATCTTATAGTCTGAAGCCGTGCTGGTCGCGTTGACCGACCTACTCAAAGCACTGCATAAGGGGACCAAGCGGCATCTGTCAGCATTGACACTGTTGAGACAGGGTGTGTTCAATCGAGCATCAGAAGGGGGAAGGCTTTCTTAGCCTGCATTTAGGCCTATTTCAATTCTCTTCTTAACCTCTCTATGGCTCTTCCAAACTCCTGGCTGTATCTTTTTTCCTGGTTGGAGAGGAAATCTCGCCACTGAGGAAGCTGTTTTATCGCCTCATCGACAGTTAGTTGAACGACCATGGTGTTTTGCCCTTGCTGAACCTGTTTTACCCTCAATCGGGGGTTTCTTTCCACTTCAACTCTTATGCCATCGTAGGCTTGCTCTATCTCGGCTTTATACCTCTTCTGTAAGTCCTCCACCCGGTTTAAACTTAGCTCAATTGTAGGAGTATTCTGTTCTTTCTTGAGCGACTCTATGGCCAGAATTGCATCCCTTTTCCTTTGCAGGTCGGCTGGAGTAATCCCGAAATTAAGCGAGTCGACCAGTCTCACCTGAGCTTCCCTGAGCAGTGATGGCCTGCCTTCTTCCTTTAGTCTCCTCCACAGGCTTTCCGGGTCAATCTGACCTTGATAAAATTTCGAGAGCAGAGAGTCCACCTTCTCGGAATCTAGCATCCTCTCTTTTTCTTCTTGAGTCAACTCGCCAATCTTGGCCAATCTCTCTCTGGCGATTGGTGAAAGGTCTTTCTCCCAATCTTTCATTGGCTATCTCCTCGCAAATAAGCGACAGCTGTTTTGTGCCACGGCAGACGAGAAGATAGTATATAATATAAAATCAGATTTGGGGAGTGCGATGGGAATCAGACTTCATCAGGAGCCACAGCTTGAAAACCCGATTTTGGTAGCTAGCTGGCCGGGAATAGGAAACATTGGAATAATCGCTGTTGATACTTTGAGGGGGTCGCTGGAGGCAGAGGAGTTTGGCGAAATTGAGCCGCGGGATTTCTTTTATCCCAAGCGGGTCTTGATTAGGAAGGGAATCTTGGAGCATCTGGAGTTTCCCAGTAGCAGGTTCTATTTCAAGAAGACACAGGGAAGAGATGTGATATTCTTTATTGGGGAAGAACAACCTAGCGAAGGGGGAAGGATGTATGCTGAGGGAAGAAAGGCCTACCGTATGGCTAACCTGGTTCTGGATTTAGCTGAGAAATTCGAATGTCGCAGAATTTATACTTCGGGAGCGGCAGTGGCTTTGATTCACCATACGACAAAGCCCAGAGTCTGGGCTGTGCCCAATGGCGAGAATTTGATGGCCGAGATAAGAGGATACGATAACACAGTACTCATGTCCGACATCGAAGGAAGGGGAGGACACGGTAATATTACCGGCTTGAATGGGCTTCTGCTGGGAGTTGCCAAGAAGAGGGGTTTTGAGGCTATTTGCCTGATGGGCGAGATACCAGTATATCTTCAGGGATTGCCTTTGTCCTACCCCAAAGCTTCGAAGTCTGTGCTGGAAGTCCTCAGCCATAGCCTACAAGTGGAGGTTAACCTGGACACCCTGGATGAATTAGACCGAAAGGTGCAGCAAGGAATTGAGGAATTTTACCAACAAGTCCCTGTGGAAATACGAGGGCAACTGGACAGGTTGAAGCATGTGGCTTATGCCCAGCCGGCGGAGCCAGGTCCGATTACTGAGGAAGAAGAGAAGAAGATCATGGAAGACGTTGACAAATTCTTCAAGAAGCGAGGAGAGGGAGGTTGAACCAGGGGTATCCTGTCACCATCTCTCATGAACCGGAACTCCGCCAATCCTCTTTAGTGCTGGGTTGGAGGGAAGACGCTGGGAACTTGGGACGAAAAGTCACGGACTACTTGAATTTGCAGCTGAAAGGGCAAGAATTTGGCAACATTGAACCCGAGGATTTCTTTGCCATGGGTGGGGTTGCCATAGAAGATGATGTGGCCCGATTTCCTGAAAGCAAGTTCTATGCTTGCCCGGGACACGAATTGGTAGTTCTCCAGACTGATTCTCCCTTGGTCGAGTGGTACAGGTTCATAAACTCGGTTTTGGAGGTGGCTGAGCATCATTGCCGGGTAAAGGAACTTTATGTCCTTGGAGCCATGATTAGCTTCAGTGCCCATACAACCCCACGGCAGTTGCTTGCTGTAGTTAACTCGGCAGAAATGAAAGAAACACTGAGCAGATATGACTTAAACAGGGATATGGATTATCAAACTCAGCCTGGTGAAAGGCCAACACTGAATTCCTTTCTGTTGTGGTTAGCTAAGGAGAGGAATATTCCGGGGGTGAGCGTGTGGGTGCCAATACCTTTTTACCTGGCAGCGACGGAAGATGCTCAGGCTCAAAAGAAAGTCCTGAGCTTCTTGGACGAGAGATTGGACCTGAAAATCGATTTTTGTGATTTGGACCAGGAAATTGGAAAGCAAAATGAGCAACTGGCTCAGGCAAGGTCTCATTCTCCTCAAATCGATGATTATATTAACAGGCTGGAAAGCAACCTCATGCTATCTGAAGAAGAGAGCGGAGAACTAGTCAGGAGAATTGAAAACTCTCTAAAGGAACGAGGCTAAGCCTCGTTCAGGTGAAGGAAGCTTTGTCAAAATGCTAGCCAAAGTGAAGAGTGCTGCCGTGGTGGGCCTTGAGGGAGCCGTAGTCGAAGTAGAAGTGGATCTATCACCTGGCTTGCCTTCCTTCACCATCGTCGGACTACCAGACAAGGCAGTCCAGGAGGCCAAAGAAAGAGTCAGGTCAGCCATAAGGAACTCTTACTACAAGTTCCCCAACAGACGCATTACTGTCAACCTGGCTCCAGCCGATTTGAAGAAGGAAGGCCCGGCTTACGACTTGCCCATGGCCATAGGCATACTGATGAGTTCAGGACAGCTCAACGCCGACGCCTCCCAGAGTATCTTCCTGGGGGAACTGTCTCTGGATGGCAAGCTACGGCATACCCACGGGATACTGCCTATGGTAGCTTTAGCCCGTGACAAAGGCTTATCTACTGTATTTGTGCCTTATGATGATGCCAAAGAAGCTTCCCTTATAGACAACATACACATATTCCCTGCAGAATCGTTGGCGCAGCTTGTTGTTCACCTTCAAGGTGAGGCAGTCATCGCTGAGTACCATAGCGAGCTGAATTGGGAGCAAGAATTTCGCCCTAGTTATGCCTCCGACCTCAGTTATATAAAGGGACAGGAACATGCCAAGAGGGCCCTGGAGATAGCAGCCGCAGGAAGACACAATATCCTGATGTGTGGCCCACCGGGGAGCGGCAAGACTATGCTGGCTCGCTCTCTGCCCTCGATACTCCCCTTGTTGACTATGGAGGAAGCTATCGAGGTGACCAAGATTTATAGCGTCTGTGGTTTGCTGCCGCAGGACACACCCATTATGGTAGAGCGTCCTTTCCGCTCTCCTCACTACACTACTTCTCACGCTGGCTTGGTGGGAGGAGGGCAATGGCCACGCCCCGGGGAGATAAGCCTTGGGCATCACGGCGTGCTTTTTCTGGACGAATTCCCTGAGTTTGGGCACATCACTCTGGAATCGCTGCGCCAACCAATAGAAGACAGGACAATTACTGTCAGCCGTGCTCATGGCAGTGTCACTTTTCCTGCCAGCTTTATGCTGGTTGCCGCCATGAACCCCTGCCCCTGTGGGTACTATGGCGACCCATTCAAGGAATGTAAATGCTCGTCAGGAGAAATCTCCCGCTATCACAAAAAGATAAGCGGACCGCTGCTGGACCGTATTGATATCTTTGTCGATGTTCCCCATATTGTTTACGAGAAGCTCACTGAAGATAAGCCCGGGGAAAGCTCAGACAAAGTCAGAGCCAGAGTCAGGGCGGCGCATGAAATACAGGTTGAACGGTTCCGGGGGGCGAAACAGAAGTGCAACGCTGACATGTCGCCCAAAGAGGTGAAGGAGTTCTGCATGGTAGAACCGGCAGCCCAGAGCCTGCTTCGCGCCGCCATGAAACAACTTCATCTCACCGGCCGTGCCTTCCATCGGATCCTCAAGCTTTCCCGCACCATCGCTGACTTGGAGCATAGCGACGTGATCAAAACACACCATATGGCCGAAGCTCTACAGTACCGGCATAAGGAACTAATCTAGAAGGGGAGCCTGTTGGGCATGCGGGTTGAGCCAGAAGCAGAATGAGCCTGCACCAAGCCTCGAGACATGAATGGACACTTTCCTTTCTGAGCGTGCATTGGGTAGGCTCTCGATTGACTGTGGTAGACCGGTAGAGATTAGTCTGCTTTTGTGAAGGATTCAAGCCCGAAGAAATGAACTACCTTGTTGAGGGTTCCTTTACTGCTCTCCAGTGCTAGAATAGGCTTAAGGCGCAATCTACCACAGAATCCCGCCAATAGCGAGCAGCACAATGCCGACGACAAGCGAAATCCAGCCTCCTATTTTCCAGGCGTGTAGCCAGAAGCGCTCATGTTCGTGGGTTATGGTTTCCTTGATATCTCTTCGGGTTAGCAGAATATGATTGTAGTATCTTCTCTTTTCCCTTCTGTTGCCGAGAATAAAAATAATACCCAGGAGGACGAAGAATCCTCCCATCCCCAAGATAACTTGGTAAGACATGTGACCTCACCTCCCCTCAAGAATTCGAAGATACCCAGGTGGCTCTACTTAATCTCTACAGTCGCTCCAGCAGCTTCCAGTTTCTGCTTTATTGTGTCGGCCTCTTCCTTGGGGACACCTTCTTTTACCACCTGCGGAGCAGCTTCTACCAGATCCTTAGCTTGCTTCAATCCTAGAGTGATCACCTCACGTACTGCCTTGATAACCTCGATTTTCTTCTCGCCAAAGCTCTTCAAGGTGACTGTGAATTCTGTTTTTTCTTCCGTTGCTGGCGCCGAAGCTTGCCCGCCAGGAGCAGCTGCCGGTGCCGCCGCCGCTACTGCTACAGGAGCAGCGCTGACCCCGAATTCATTCTCCAGTGTCTTGATCAAATCAGCCAGGTCCAGGACCGTCATGCTCTTAATGGCGGCGATAATTTGCTCCTTGGTCAAAACCCTGGCTTCTTTCTTTGCTGTCGGAGCTTCCTTTACCTCCTCTTCCTTGACTTCCTTCTTTGCCCTCGAGGCTTTCTTTACCTCCCCTTCTTTAACTTCTTTCTCTACTTCTTCTGGTGACATGATTTCCTCCTTTGTTATTTGCTGATGGTTTGAGCCCTGTTTTGTAATACGGTCAGTAGTCCCCGCAAGGGAAAACTCAGAAAGTTATGTAAAGTCCCCATTGGGGCCTGTAATTGGCCGAGCAGCCTGGATATGAGGATTTCTCTGGGTGGTAGGTTAGCCAGACTTGCCAGCTCCTCTGGGAGCAAGACTCGGTCCCCTAACAATCCCCCCTTAACCTTCAAAGACAATCCCATAGATTTGACGTACTGGTTGAAGACCTTGGCCGTACTGGCTGCATCGTCGTAGCCGAAAGCCAGCGCCATGGGACCCTCGACTATGTCTTTCAGGTGTGGCTTACTTGCCTGGTCGGCGGCACGGTACACCAGAGTATTCTTGACCACGTGATACCCGATACCTGCTTTTGTCAGAGCATTGCGCAAATCGGCCATCTGTTTAGCGAGCAAGCCCTGATAATTGGTAGCGATAATAATCGTGCTCCGCGACAGATCATCGACTAGACTGCCTACTATTTGCGCCTTCTTTTCTTTTAACATATTCGCCTTCTTCTTAACCCCTCTCTTCATCGGAGAGGAAGTCTATAACAAAAAATCCCTGTGCCAGTGAACACAGGGTCAACTTCGGCCTCGGCAGGCATACTATTTAAACCCCAGGGTACCTGCTGTCACTGGCGCTGATTCATCATAGCATAGGGAATTAATTAGTACAACCAGGGCGAGGTCAACGGCAATTCGCGATCTCCTTCCCTATGGCATTTTGCCATGCCGAGCGTTTTCCCAATGTCGCCGGAATTTGATTACCTCTCTGCCGAGCGAAAGTGCTAGAATTACATTAGCCGGGAGGACCAGAAAATGGGTGACATCTTAGATAAAGTGACTGCGCTTATCAGATGCAGAGAATGTCCTTGGTACAAAAACTGTCTTACTCCGGTTCAAGTTAGCATTGAAGATATTTCACAGTTCAGAATAGCGATGCAAGGGACAAACCTGCCTGAA